>JBFYLW010000093.1:0-2950 GCA_041305185.1 Nanobdellota archaeon | reverse complement strand
CGAAGAGGAAGGTTCCGGTTAGTGGGGTTATTCCTTCGTTGCCTGTTTTTTTGAATGTGATTTCGTCTATTAGGTCTTCGACTGCATTAGCGAGGAATTGGAGTTTTTGTTTTTTTTGTATTTTTGTTGCTTTTTGTATTGGTTCGATGAAGAGTTCTGTTGCTTTTTGGAAGGTGCCTGCGCACCCGTTATATTTTCTTGTTCCTCTGTGCCCGATTTCGTGCAGGAATAGGTCTGTGAGCAGGACTTCTAGTGCTTTTTCTTTTGGAATGTTCTTTTTTTCAAGGTATCTTTCAGTGTCTTTGTCCCAGACTTGTTCTGTCCAGTCTTGATTGTAGGCTATTTCGATTTCGTGGTTCATTATGTTTATTTGGGCGTGTGTTTTCTCTGCTGTGCTGTCTAGTTTGAAGTCTCTGAAATATTCCTGGTCTCTTTGTATTACGCCTAGTTTTTTTCTGAGTTCAGTTTTTTCTGACATTTTTCCTGCCTAATTCCAATAGTTTTTCGTGGAGAACGATTGATTTGACTGCTTTGAGTGATTCGGCGTCAAAGAGTCCGGATATGGGGGTGATTGGAGGGTCTTGTATTGTTCTGTTTGACAGGTTTAGATTAGTGGTCCAGATTTGACTTTTCCGTGGAAATGCTATTACTGTACTGCTTCCTTGCAAATTTATGAGTTCAAAGGTGTTTATCAGTCCGTTTGATTTGAATATCTCGTTTTCGTTGAGGTATATCCTGTCATTGCACGCGCATAGTGCTGAGAACGGGTAATCTCCTTCTACTGTTTGCAATATTCCGTATGGCACTATTATGATTTTTGTCGGGTAGTCGGCATTAAATTTTATTAGTTTGCTAATTTCGTATTGTTCTCCGGTCTTTTTTATTTTAATAATTTGGCTGTTTCTGTCGCTTGCTTTCGCCAGCCCAAAGAGCTCATTGTCTGCAGATGCTAATGCCATTATACCCGATAGGTGGTTTACTTCGAGTTCGCTTTCTGATATCAGTACTTTTTTTTCAAGAGTGCTTTCTAAGCCTCTTCTGCTCGTGTCAAGGAGTGTTCCGTTGTGTTCTTCCAGTGAGAATGTTTTGTAGGGCTGTCCATCCGTAAATATTGCTTTCCATAGTTCTTTTAGCATTCCTGATTTTGTGATTTTTTTGCCTGAGAATAATGTTTTTATTTTCCCGCCGTAGGCATAAACCACGTCATCATCTTTGGTCGTGATTGCTGTTATTATATCAGATTCACGTACTAAGTTGTATGTTTTGTCTTCTTTCAAATCATGATATTTTAATGTGTAGGCATCGCCGCACAGAACTCCGTATGCTTTGTCCTCGCGTGCCATTAGTTCTTCCACTGTTGGTATGTGTACGTGTTTCATGTTTTTCTTTCAAGGCGTATTCCGAATGTTGGTTCTATCGATGATATTGCGCCGGTTGTTATGGTGAAGTTGCGTGGGTTGGGACCCATTTTTATCGCATATATTTCTATTTGTTCTGGTCTTTTTCCTTGGTTCCACAGGTATGTGTCATGTCCTGTTATCCATTTGTATACCTTGTTTGCTTCTTGCTTGTTTTTTTCTCCAAGAATTACTAGGCAATAGGGGAAATCTTTTCGGGTTAATTCCTTGATAAGTACTTTTGGGCCGACGGACCAAGCGTGGGAGTAGCGCCGGGGATTTTCTATTTCATGAATGATTATATTGCGTGCTCTGGGATTGTAGACTACTTGTGATAGTGTGTGTATCCATGTTTCTTGGAATGTTTTTTGCAGGAATTTTCTGACTTTTTCTATGAGTTCTTTGTGTTTTCCGTCTCTGTTTTGATATAGTGTTTTGCACATTGCGTGAATTACTGGTGCGCATGCGGCTGTGTATGCGTTTGGCTCTGCATTTGCTGTGTAATGGGCGTATGCTTCTTGTGTTGTTGCTGGCAATAATTCTTTCGCGAGGTCGCAGATGCGTCCTCTGTCCAGATATCGTACGCCTGCAATTCTGTAGCCGTCTTCAATTTCGAATATGTTGAAATCGAATTCCGAAGCCATTAATTCTTCCACTGTTGGTATGTGTACGTGTTTCATGCTAGCGTACTCCGAGAGTTTGGTATTTGGAGCCGATGCTAAGGCCGACAGCCAATATGAATTTGTCTTCCAGTATTCCGAATTCCACTGCCCAGTTTCGGATTCTGTTATCTTCTGAGGGTGTCCATATCATTGCTTCTCGTAAGTTGCCGTCTTTAAGTGTTGAAAAGTATTGGAATACTGCTCCTGCTAATTCATAGTCTTTTCCAAGCAAAGCCTTCATTAGTGGTCTTGCATTCACGGTTAAAAAGTTGGTTTTGCCTAATTTTTTCTCTGGCTGTGTTTCAGCCAGGACTAGATAACTCCAGTGTGTGGTAAGCCCGTTAAATTCTGGGATTGTTACTGGTGTTTCTTGCTTGCCTGGTCCGTGCGAGCGGATGACTGCGTCTAAATCATAGCCAAAGGCTGCTTCTGTGAGTGTGGTTATACAATCCTTTTCTTCAGAAAATATTTTGTGCATGTCTTTCCTTAGAGCCTGCACTGTTTCTTTGTGTTTTTTGTCGCTTCTGATTTCATATGCTCTTAGCAGGCATTGGTAGAGTATTTCAGCGTCTACTGCGCTCCACCCTTTTTTGTTTCGATGTGAGAAATTATTCCATTTCTCTTGCGTTTTTCTTGCGCCTTTTAACAGGTATTTCGGGGAGAATTCTACTTTTTCAAGGATTCCGCCTTGGTATTGTATGTTTATGAACTTGTAATTGCCGTTTGGAAGTCTGGTTATACTGTCCGGTTGCAGTAGTTCTTCCACTGTTGGTATGTGTACGTGTTTCATTTGCCATTCTGTTTTTTTCTTTCTTCTGCGTATTCTTCGTAGAATTCTTTGAGGAATTCCCATTCGTCTTTGCAGAGGCGGTCTTTTTTTTCTTGGATTTC
>JBFYLW010000092.1:0-39750 GCA_041305185.1 Nanobdellota archaeon | reverse complement strand
GTCTTTCTACTTGTAATCCTAAGGGTGCGTTTTACGGTTTTGCCAACATTGGCAATATTTGCAGGTCCAGCAAGCGTTTTGCTTTTGAGTTGTTGAAGAAGCAGAAGGTTGCAGTGATTCCAGGCATTGATTTTGGTTCTGAGGGTGAGGGTTATATTCGTTGCAGTTTTGCCCAGAAATTGCCAGTTATTGAAAAGGCTCTTGACCGTATTGAGAAGTTTGTTTCTTAAATTTCTATACCACATTTATACATGTTGGTTGTGGTATTTCAAGGCAATAATGTGTATAAGCTGCTAGTGCGCGTACTGCGTTTTCCGGGAATGTGAAACAGGGTAGTCCTGCTGCTTCGAATTGTTTTTCGAGTTTTATTGCGTATGTGCTTCCTGTTGTTACCAGTACTATGGGCTTGTGTGATTTGATGTATGCGTCTTTTACCGCTTGCACCAGGCTTTCATCGAGCAGTGGCGTTTGCGTTAGTGCTATCAACAAAATGCTGTCGTTGTTTGTGTCTTTAATTGCTGCTTGAAGCGCTAGTTTGTATCTTTCCACTGTTGCGTCTCCGAGAAGGTCTGTTGGATTGCTGACGATTACTGCTGGCGGGAATATTTTTTGGAGTGCTTTTATTGGTTTTCCTGCTTGTGCTGTTTTTAGTCCGTAACGGGTGATTGCGTCGGCCGTCAAAATGCCGTATCCTCCGCCGTTTGTTATGATTTGCACTTTATTTCCGCACGCTTTCACTCTTGTTTTTTCAAACATTTTTGCGAATTCGAAGAGTTCTTCCATTTTGTGTGCTATGATGAGATTTGACTGTTTGAATGCTCCGTAGTAGACGTCTGCGCTTCCTGCGAGTGCGCCTGTGTGGCTTTTTGCCGCTTTTGCTCCTGCTTCAGTTGTTCCTCCTTTGAGGATTATTATTGGTTTTTTGCATCTCTTGGTTGTTTCAAGGAATTTTTTTCCGTTTTGCACTTGTTCAAGGTACATGCAGATTATTTTTGTATCCGGATCTTTTGATAAGTATTCTATTAAATCGCTTTCATCGACGTTTGCCGCGTTTCCGTAGCTGATGAATTTTGCGAATCCGTAATTCTCGTGTGCTGCCAGATCGAGTATTGCTCTTCCTGTTGCTCCGCTTTGGGTTATGAATGATATCGTTCCTGGTTTTGGTCGTTCCAGCCGTTCTTTCGGCAGGAATAGTGTATCCATGTGAGTGTACGCATCAAATATTCCCAGGCAATTTGGTCCTATGCAGGTTATTTTGTTTCCTTTTAGTTTGTCCTGCAGTTCTTTTTCGAGTTTTGTGTTTCCTATTTCTTTGAATCCTGCGCTGATTAGCACTACGTGGTGTATTTCTTTTTTTCCGCACTGGTCGAGTATTGCAGGTACTGTTTCTGCATGGGTTGCTATGACTGCCAGCTCTGCTTTTGCAGGTATCTGCATTACGCTTTCATAGCATTTCATTCCGAGTATCTCGTCAGCATTAGGATTGATGGGGTATAATTCGAAGTTTCTGCCCATGAGTTGTTTCAGTATTGTGTTTCCTATTTTTCCAGGTGTTCTGCTTGCGCCTACTACTGCTATTTTTTTGGCGTTGAAGAATGGTTCTAGGTTCATAGTTTGCTACATTATTGCCTTCTTTTAAAAGGTAGTTTAACTACCATCAAGTAGTCATAAAAGAAAGGTTTATATAGGGTTCGTAAAGGAGTCTGTCTATGGCTAAGCCTTGTAGTGTTGAAGACATAATTGAGTTTATTGAAGAACACGTAAGGACCGAAGAACTTCCTTTTCCGATTAAAAGATGCAAATATGATACTGTTGACGCTGCCCTCAGGCAGCTTCATTCCAATGGCCAGTTTTTGGACATGGATGTTTATGACCTTCGCGGCACTGTGAATTTGTGGAGATCTAATGGCGATGTTAATTTTGAGCTTGCAAGAAGGGCGATTAAAAGGTTTGTTGAGGACTTGCAGGAGAAAGGCAGGTTGGAGGATTTGCTGCCTAATCTGTCTCAAAGGCAATTCCACAAGCCTTTCAATAAGTATGGCACCAATTTGAGAGGTCCTTTATCCGTTTATAGCGGCTCGCCTTACAAGGCATTGAAGGACTTGTTTGACAGTGATGATGATTTCGCTGATTTCAGGGATTTCCAGCCTTATGATTTGCATTCTGCTCCTAAGAATACTTGGAAAAATAAGGGTTCTATGAACTACAAACTCGCCAGGCAGGCAGCAAAACAACTCATTCAAAGACTGGTTGAGCGCAAAAGAGAATTGAAAGGTTCTTTGTCTGTAAGAGATGCCATGCTGAAAGTTTTGCCGGAAATCAGTTCAGGAACTTTTAGAAATACTGAAATCAACAAGTATGGCACCACTTTGGAAAATATGCTTTCGATTGTTTTTAGGAATTCTCCTTATCGCGTCATTCGCAATCTTATTGAAAATGATGAGAAGTTTAAGGAATTTGATGATTTCAGGGAATATGACCTTTGCTTTGGTGTTCAAAATCTTTGGACTAATAAGAACGGGGCCGGGAATAAAATTTTGGCAAGAAAGCTTACTAAAATGCTTGTTGCTAAGCTTGGCGAAAACAAAACAATGCTCGAAGTTTTTTCGTCAATTGATCAGAATGCATTTGAGGAGGTTCCTATTAACAGGTATGGTACGACTCTTGGTTCTATGCTGGCTCATGTTTACGCTGCATCTCCTTTTGAGGCAGTCAGGGATTTGATAGAGAATGATAAAAAATTCAGCAAATATTCTGATTTTATGCCTTATGATTTGAATAAGGCTCCTAATGAAATCTGGATTAGGGCTGATGGAACAAAGAATTTTGAGCTTGCCAGGGCTGCTGTAAAACAATTCTTTGATTGGAACTGTAAATTTTCAACTCCCGCTGAGCTTTTGGAGAGTATTAGTGCAAGGGATCTTTTTGAAACACCTATTAACCGGTATGGAACATGCTTTAACGTAGTTTTCCGTGTTTACGGCAACTCGCCTTATCGTGCCCTGAAGGATTTTGCAGAACATGATGAAAAATATGCATTCTTATTGCCTGTTATTGAAAAGCTTAAACACTCAGCCTGATTCCTTCAAACTTTATCTTAGTTCCTTGTAGTTTTGCCAGTGTGCTTTGTATTATTTTCGGTTTTATTTCTGCTCCTGTGAATAATTTTTGGAGTTTTGTTTTGACGTTTTTGTCTGATATGAAGTACAGCTCAACTGCATTTTTCTTTAATACCACTTGCGCTTCTTTTACTTCAGGCAGTGATAGTGCGAGTTCTCTTATTGCTGACAAATTCACCCTTGCTCCTTTTACTTTTTCTTCAACCATTCCTGTTAGTTTTAATTGTGCTTCTGCTTCTCTTATTCTGTTGACACCATAGATTCTTGCAACATTTAGTTTGCAGTTGGGGCATTGTTCGTTCACAACCTTGTCGTATTTATCTCCTATGAAATATCCTGCAAGGACTGTTCCTGCTCCGTCTATGTTCCAGCTTGCCGCATAGCCGTTGTCAGAGAAGTTCCATTCGTCTATGACTTCTTCTGTTGAATGTTTTACTTCTACTGTTTTTATCACCGTGCTTAGTGGTGCTACGTGGTGGAATCCGCTTCCTGGTTCGCATTCTGGAAGGATTGCTTCTTTCAGCTCGCTTGCGCCGTAGAAGTCGAGGACTGTTGTTTCTTGTACTCCGACTTTTCTTGCCAGTTCCGCTATTTTTTGTCTTTCTGCTTCGTGCATTTTTTGCGCGCCGTTTATGAACAGGACTTTTTCTGGCAGCTTGATTTTTTTCTCGATTGCCATTGGCAAAAACCTGTTTCTCAGGTAGTCTGACATTCCGCAGATTATGTTTGGTTTGATGTTGTCCGCAATTGCGATTAATCTTTCTGTGGGCATTGCTCCTCCTGCTGCCGTGCACAGGTTAAGGTCTGCGCTTAAGTCGAGCGCGTGGTGTACTGCATGCCAGCCTAGGTGCGGCGCATATGGAAAGACATTCATGCCTGTTTTGTTTTCTGCTGTGAATTTTTCCAGTACGAGCTTTCCGATTATTTTCAAAATTCCCATCATGGTGTCAAACTTTTGTTTTGCCGTGAGCAGGACTGGGGTGGGGTTTCCGCTTTCTGTTCCTCCTGAGAATATAAGCATTTTTGGCGAGTAGTATTCGTGTAGGATTTGTTTTTTCTTGGAAGATAGCAGCAAGTGCATTGTTTCTCCGTATTCGTCCTGGCTGTCGAGGTACATTAAATGGTTTCTGAATATGTTTTCCGGCTTTGCTATGAATGCTTTTGGGTTTTTCAGGTATGTTGCTTTTTTTATGAGTGGAAGTCCTTTGTCGTGCCAGTCTTCCACATTTCTGATTGATGCCGGGTCTATTTTGTATTGTTTGAACATGTTTGCGTAGAATGGAACGTATGGGAGCATGTGCCTGCATACTGCCTGGAATCTGGTGTTTTGTATTCTTTTAATTTTTTCAAAGCTGTATTTTTGTAGTTGTTCAATTGTAAGATATTCACGCAAGGCTTTTCACCGCTTTCCATATTTTGTCGGTTGTTTTGTGTACTTCTTTTTTTGTTGCTTTTGCTTTGAACGTCATCGGCTTTCCTATTTTGATGATTATGTTTTTTCTGAAGTTTGGCAGCAGGTCGTGTTTGTTCCAGAAGCTGAAGGTATGAAGTCCTACTGGTACTACTGGCGCTTTTGTCAGTAATGCCAATACTCCCAGTCCTTTGTGTTCTACTGCCTGTGTTTTTCCCGTGTGTGTTCTTCCTGCCTCGGGGAATATTCCTACACATTTGCCGTGATGGAGTGTTCTTATTCCTTTTTTGAGGCTTCCGTTAACTCTTATGGCTCCAAAGTGTTCAAATAGTCCTTCCCAAAATGGTCCTTTGAATTTTTCTTTTGTTGTGAAGAAGCATAATTGTTTGTTTTTGTAGAGTGCTACTATTGTTAATAATAAGACGGCATCTATGTAGCTTTGGTGGTTTGCCGCGATTATGAATGGTTTGTCTGGCAGGTTGTCAAGTCCTTCAAGTTTTTTGATGAAGGGAGAGATGATTGACCATAATATGAGTTTGCTTATTGGATATGTCATTTTTCCTCTTTTTTGATATTTGTAGCAGGTAAACATTTAAAAACGTTATCTTATACGTTTAGGCTATGAATAAAAAAGAGGTTTTTGCCTGGGGAATGTACGACCTGGCGAATACTATTTTCGCTGCGTTGTTTGTTACTTTTTTCTTTCCTTTCTATGTGAAGGAATTTTTGAATGGCACTGAATTTCAGATTGGTCTTGTTTTTGGCTTGAGCATGCTTGCTGTTGCCGTTGTTGTTCCTCTGATTGGCGCGTGGAGTGATGCGGTTGGCAGAAGGATGCCGTTCATTGTCTTTTTCACTCTTCTCTGCTGTTTTTTCACTTCTCTTGTTGTTGGAGTTTCTTTGAAGTGGGCTTTGCTGGCTGGTTTTTTCGCCAATTTTTCCTACCATGCTGCCTTGACTACATATAATGCCTTGCTGCCTAAAATCGCCAAGCCTTCTGAATTTGGGAAGGTTTCTGGAATCGGTATTGCAATGGGCTATTTTGGGACTTTGATTTCTTTGGGCATCGCCGCTATTATTTTGTCAAGGCTTGGCTGGGAGACTGCTGAGGGTGCTCGTGCCATCTTTATCGCTACAGCAATCATGTTCTTTGTTTTCTCTTTGCCGACTTTCTTCGGCATCCGCGAGCTGAGCAGGATGAAGACTTCTGCCAGTGCTGTTTTTGGAAGCGTTGGTTATACCTTGCGGAATTTTTCCAGATTCAAATCTTTTTTTATGTTTTTGCTGTCGATGTTTTTCTATGTTAATGCTATAAATGCAGTTATTGTTTTTCTTTTCTTGTTTGCCCGTCAGGAGATTCACCTGGGTGTCAAGGCTTTTTTCATTGTTTACGTTTTGCAGGCTTTGGGTGCTGTCGCGGGCAGTTTTATCTCTGGCAGGCTTGTTGATAGTTATGGTCCAAAAAGAGTTTTGTGTTGGTCCGGCATTCTTTGGATTGGCGTGATTGGTTTGCTGTATTTTGTTTCAAACTTTGTAATGTTTATTATTGCGGGCATTGTTGGCGGTGCTGCTCTTGGAATGGTGTGGACTGCCCAGCGTCCTAAGCTTCTTGAAATGGTTGCCAGCTCAAAGGTTGGCCAATTTTTTGGTTTTCTCGAGCTTGCAAACAAGTTTTCAGGCATTATTGGCCCTATTGTTTTTGGTGCTTTGGTTAGTTTCGTGAATTATCGTGTTGCCATGCTTTCTTTAATCATATTTTTCGTTCTTGGCCTCTTTTTCCTTAAGTTTGTTCCGGGTGATGTGAAATGATGACTGTTGATGAGTCTTTGAAAATATTGAATATTCCTGTTGCCAGGCACGAGGTTGCTGATTCTTTGCAGTCTGTTGAGCGTTTGGCTAAATCTTTTGGTTTTCCTGTTGTTCTCAAGCTTGTTTCTCCTGAAGTGATTCATAAGACTGAATCAGGTGGTGTCAAAATCGTTCATTCCCTTGATGAGCTTCGTTTTGTTTCCTCGAGATTTTTGGAGCAGGGAAAGGTTTTGGTTCAGGAACGTTGTTCTGGTGTTGAGATGTTTTTGGGTATTAAGAATGACCCTTGTTTTGGTCATGTTATCTTGGCAGGTGTTGGCGGTATTTTTGTTGAAGTTTACAAAGATATTGCTTTCCGCGTGTGTCCTATTACGGCAAGGGATGCTGAGCTTATGCTTTCTGAATTGCGCGGCAAGGCTTTGTTGCAGGGTGTTCGCGGTCAGAAGCCTGTGAATATGAACGCGTTGATGGATGCTATGGTTAGATTATCCAGGTTGCCTGAAAAGTTTCCGAATCTTGAAGAGCTTGATGTTAATCCTTTGTTTGTTGATGATAAAGAGGTAAAGGCTGCTGACGCAAGGATTGTTTTGAAAGATTGATGCTTTTATGTTTTTGACAATAGAAAAGTATAAGTATTCTATCATCAAAAAATGCTTTAAGGAGGATTGATAATATGATTTCAAAAGAGCAGGCTTACGAGGTTACTTTGAATTTGTTGAATTCTGTCTGGGATTCAATTTTAAGTTCAGCAGTTATTTGGAAAAGGTCGCCTCAGATGAATTTGAGAATGGCTACTGCCACTGCTCAGAATGCTATTAATGATGCTATTGAAGGCATTCGCGGGAGTGCTGCGGAATTGCCTGTTGGCTCTTCTGATCAGAATATTCTTGAGGATATTGCTGTTAGGTTGGAGGCTTTTAAGAGCGTGCTTGCCAGCGCAAGGGGTATGGCGCCTATTGAAAATGCTGACCAGCTTGTTTCATCGTGGAGAATTGCTATGGACCGAATAGTTAATAATCTCACGTCAAGGTCTTGTGATATTGCCAAGATTCCTGCTTTCAATTCTTTTGCTAGAAGGCTGGCTGCTTAATTTTTTTGTTGGTCTGAGCAATAGCTGGCGGGCATAGTGATGTTTCCGCATCTGCATTCTTTTTTATCGCAGTTGCATAATTCGTTTTCTGCGTAGCAGTTTAGTGCTGCGCTTCCTGTTATTTCTGGCTGTGAGAATATTGTCAGCCCCACTAATATTCCTAGGAACAGCGCTGTCAGCAGAATTCCATACTTCATTCTTTTGGGATTATCAGTTGTATTGATAAATATTTGGAGGATTATTTACAATAAAGCTTAAATACTGCAATTATTTAAATGACCTCATAAAATTGGTGAGGGGCATGAAATTAAAATATCGTTGTGGCAGTTGCAATTGGAAGTTCACTCGTAACTACCAGCCTAATTTGTGTCCGTATTGCGGGAAGGCTGCTGTAGGTTTGGATTCCACTCAGGCTGCTGATGAATTGTTGAAAGAAATTGAATAAAAAAAATAAAATTATTCTTCTTTTTCAGGTTGTACTATCTCCGCCTCTTCTTTTAAGTCATTCAGTACTTCTCCTGTTTCAAGGTTTTTGTAGGCGAATGGTTGTCCTTTTTGTGCGAACACGTTCTTGAGCAGGTCCACCTTTCTGAATATGAATACTCCGTCTTTTTCCTCTGTGCCTACTGAGTCCCATCCTTGTGCGAAGTTAGGGTATGCGCTTGCTTCTTTTGATATGACTATTGTTGGTGCGCTTGTTATGTTGTATTTTTTGATGAGGAATTTTCCTTTTGTGCTTGATGCTTCAAGTGTTTCTTCTGTTTGGAAGTGCATGTTGAAGCCCTGCTGGAGTATTTCCTTGTATATGCTCGTGTTGAAGCATTCTGTGCATTTGTCGTCGACAATATAGGTTAGTGTTACCAGTCCTTCTGTTTTGCCCGTGCTTATGTTGATATATGGCGGGTTTACCAGTCTTAGTACTAGCATTCCGTCGCTTTCTTCGCTTCCTACTTGCGCCCATACTTGTGTTATTATGTCATAATCTAGTGCGTCTTTGCTTAGTAATAGTCCTGGTAATTTTTCTATTTTGTACTTGTTGATTAATTCTTTTCCTTCTGCTCCTGTTGGGCTTAATGTTTTGGTTTCTGCTATTTTTACTCCTGCTGCTTCCATTTGCTGTACTATTTGGCTCATGTCAAAGCATTCTGTGCAAGTTTCATCTTTCAGCATTATTACCTCAACTTTTCCTCTTATGCTTTTTGTTGCCACGTCATAATATGGTGCTGGTGTTTTGTCAAATATCAGCGCGTCTTCTACTTTGTTGAAGTTGGGTATTGTGAGGTTGGATACCTCTCCTGTGATTACTATTGCTGGCAGTTTGCTGAGGTTGTATTTTTTTACAAACTCTTCAGAATCCTCTATGCTGAATTCTTTTACTTCTTTTAGTTTGACTGTTTTTTGCTGGTTTATGAAGTCTTTTGCCACGCTTATGTTGAAGCAGTCTTTGCAATCTGTTCCCAGCATGTTCATCACTATCTCTTTTTGGATTATTTCCGGCGTTTTTTCTTTTTCCGCCGGTGGTGTTCCGGAAAGTGTGAAGTACAATCCTATTGCTACTGCTATTACGACTACAACTATCAAATATGTGTTGAGATTTGCGAATTTTTCTGTTTTCATGGTCATCCCCCCTCTTACTCTGCTCGGTGGCCAACTGGTATTTATGCTTTTTGCAATTCTACGTATGGAAAGTCATCCCAGTATGGTGTCAAAAGAGAGTCTAAATCTTTAAATACTGAACATTCACTTCTTTTTGATTATGGAAGCTAATCTTAAAAATTCGGTGAGAAAGTTTGCTTTGGATAATGCTCGCAGGTATAATGGCGTGCCTAATATGGGTTCTGTTATTGGCAAGCTTCTTGCTGAGCATTCTGAGATTAAAGAGCAGCTCAAAATTTTGACTCCCGATATCAAGAAGATTTGTGATGAAATTCGTTTGATGCCTGTTGAAAAGCAAATTGCAGAGCTTGAAAAGATTGCTCCTGAGTTGTTAATTGAGAAGAAGATTATTGAGGAGAAAAAGCTGAAGCCTTTGCCTGGCATGGAGAAGGGAAAGGTTGTTATGCGTCTTGCTCCTTCGCCTTCTGGCGTTATGCATATTGGTCACGCGATTGTTTTTTGCATGTCTCATTTGTACTGTAAGGAGTATGATGGCAAGCTCATTTTGCGTATTGAGGATACGAATCCTGAGGAGATTTACGTGCCTGCTTACAAGATGGATGAGGAGGATTTGAACTGGCTTACTGACAATAGAATTAATCAGATTATCATTCAGAGCGACCGTTTGGAGGCTTATTATGATTATGCTGAACAGCTTATTAGCAAGGGAAAGGGTTATGTTTGCACTTGTTCTCCTGACATGTTCAGGAATCTTTCTCAGAAGATGAAGCCTTGTCCCTGCCGTGATTTGCCTGTGAATGAGCATTTGGCGCGCTGGGATAAGATGTTTGTTGAGTACGAGCCTGGCCAGGCTGTTGTCAGGGTGAAGACTAATATTAATGATCCTAATCCGGCTATGCGTGATTGGCCCGCGTTAAGGATAAATCATAATATTCATCCGAGAACTAAGGACAAGTATAAGGTTTGGCCTTTGATGAATTTTTCTGTTGCTATTGATGACCATGATTTTGGCGTTACTCACACTATCCGTGGAAAGGATCATGTTGATAATGCTAAACGCCAGCAGCATATTTATGACTTTTTTGGCTGGAAAGCTCCTATGCATTCTTATCTTGGCAGGATGAATTTTGAGGGCATAGAGCTTTCTAAAAGGAAGACAAAGGCTGCTATTGAGCGTGGCGAGTTTGATGATTGGGATGATATTCGTTTGCCTTTTCTTGCTGCTTTGCGCCGCCGTGGTTTCCAGGCTGGCTCTTTCCAGGAGTTTGCTAGAGATATGGGTGTTGGTTTGAATGACAAGACTGTTCCTATTGCTGATTTTTTCAAGAGCTTGGAGGCTCATAACCGCGATATTATCGACCCTATTGCTAATCGTTACTTTTTTGTTTGGGATCCTGTGAAAATTAGTGTTAAAAATGCTCCTGAGCAGACTGTTCATATTCCTTTGCATCCTGATGATGAGAAGCGTGGCAAGCGTACTTTTGCTACAAAGTCTGATTTTTACATTTCAAAGGATGACTTGGGTGTTGTTCGCGCCAATAAGCTCTATCGTTTGAAAGACTGTCTTAACTTTGTCAGGAAAGATAAGGATTTTGTGTTTGACAGCAAGGAGTATGATGTTTTCCATCAGAAGGGTGCTGCTACGATGCATTGGCTTCCTGCTGATGAAAAATTGTTGGAAGTTGAGGTTCTGATGCCCGATAAGTCTTTGAGGAAAGGTTTTGGCGAGCCTGATATGAAGGATTTGAAAGTTGGCGATATTGTACAGCTTGAAAGATTTGGTTTCTGCAGGCTTGATAAGACTAATGGTAAGAAGTTAACGTTCTGGTTTGCTCATAAGTAAGTTATTTTACTATTGCTATTTTCTGTTGTTGAAAATGAGACAATAACTGTGGTCGTATCCATATCCATAAGTTCCGTCATAGCCATAACTGTCTTTTCCTTTCCAGCCAACAACGAGTTCTCCTTCGAAACGTAGAACTTTTGAAACTTCTCGTGCAATATCCCATGCAAGAGTTGTTACTTCTTTTCCTTTTAGATTGGAAACTTCAATCACTGCATAAGAATTAGGTTTCAGGAGTTTCTTCAGTTGTGAATAGATCTTTTTGATGTCTGCCAGGTATCGCTGATAATTTCCCTTTGTAGTGCAGGCAGTGAATGAGTTTTCTTTGTCAGATTTTGACATATATGGAGGAGAAGTAAAGCAAAAATCACATTTTGTGAGCTTGTAACTGAGTAATTTGAGCGAGTCCCCGTTAATGATGTTGTTTTTGTGCTGTAAGTGAGATTTAATGTAGGCTGCTCTTTTTCCGTCGTACTCGATGCCGAATGGAATTCTGCCCATTTTTTCCGCAACAAAGCAGGTAGTGCCAAGCCCGGCAAAGATATCAAGAACAACATCTTTTTTCTTTGTGTATTTTTCTAAAAAATATTTCACTAAAACTTCCGGATTACGGTTATCATGCGATCTGAATTCTTTTGGAAGTTTCCTTTTTCGTTTGTTTTGCAAAGTTATGAAGGTTGCCATCTTTTTGAATCTATAGGCAGTCTTGAATTTAAATAAGTATCTTAGGAAAACCACGCTTTTTTTGTCTTTTCAGTTAGTGTTTTAGAATAAACTGTTATTATCTCACTATTGCTATCTTTGTTCTTATTTGTTCTATTCTTTGCGCTATTTTGAGAAGTTTTGTTTTGTCTGCTTTTGTTTTTCTTGTTGCAGCGTATAGTTTCATCAGTTTTTTCAAGTCTTCTTTCAGCAATGTTATTTTTTCTTTTTTTGTTTCGAACTTTTGTTTTATTCTTTCTTCCAATTCTTGTATTCTTGTTTTTCTTGCTTCCTGTGTTTCAAGGTATCTTGTGAGTTTGTGTTCGAGTTCTGTTATTTTGTGTTTGAGTTCTCCGTGTACTGCTTCTTCTCCTTTTTGGTGTGTTTGTATTTGTTTTTCCCTGTGCATTGCTTCCACTATGTGTCCTTGGAGTTCTTCAAGGTTTTTTTGAAGGTCTTTCGTGCTTAGTTTTTTGAGTTGTTTTATTGACAATTCTACTTTTTTGTGGGCTATTTCTCTTTGTATCTGCCTGTGTGTTGCTTTTGCGAGATAATAGAAGTATAGTCCGCTTTTTGTCCTGTCAACAAGCATGTCGTCCAAATCTAATGGCAGGCTCATAGTCCGAATGTTCTTCTTCTTGGCGGCATTGGTGGCAGGGGCATTCCCGGGGGTACTCCTGGGGGCATTGGTCCTGCTGGCGGTGCTTGTCTTGGAGGCATCGGCATTGGTGGCGCCATTTGCATTGGTGGCATCATCTGCATTTGAGGCGATGGTGACATTCCAAATTCTTCTGTTTCTGGTTTTTGTGCTGTTTTGCCTTCTTTTACCATGTCTGCAAGCGCTAATATTCCGGATGCTATTTCAGAATTCTGTTCGAGTATTTTGTTCATTTTTTCGAGTAATGGCTTCATTTTTTCTGTGAAGCTCAGTCCGCCTTCTTCTATTCTCATTTCGTGTGTTGCGTCTTCGAATATTGTTATGAGCTTGTCCAGTTTTGTGTCTAGTTCTAGAAGTGATACTTGCAGTTTTTTGCTTGGCGCTATTTCGAATTCTTTTAGTTTTGCCAGTTCTTCCTTTAAGTCTTCTATTTCTTTGTGTGGAAGCAGTTCATATTCTTCTTCTGAAGCAGGAATTTCTTCGTCTACCATGATATCACCTTTTTTTCCTTTGGAAAAAAAGACCCGCCGAACTTGTTAGGCGATGCCTTTTTTTCTTATATACTGAAAAATAAGAAACTGTGTATATAAATATTACTTTTTGTATTCGCGCTTTAGGATGCAGTACTGGATAGCATCATAGTATTTTCCTTTATACTTCACGTCTTCTCTCAGTAGGCATTCGTACTTCATTCCTGCTTTTTGCATGACTCTTTCGCTTTTTTTGTTTCCTTCTTTGAAGTGTGCGTATATTTTGTTCAGTTTTAGTTTGTTGAATCCTTGTTTTATTAGTAGTTTTGCTGATTCTGTTGCAAATCCCTGTCCTCTGTGCTGTTTTCCAGTCCACCATCCTATTTCTGCTCTGTCAAAATCTTTTTTGGTGAGTGAAACTGTTCCGACAAGTTTTCCTTTGTGTTCTACAGCCATGTTGTAGCTTCCTGTTTTCCATTTTTTTATGCTGTCTTTGATGAATTTGACTGCATGTTTTTTAGTGTACGGAGTAGGAACTCTTGTCCATCGGGGTATTAGAGGGTCCTGGCAGTATTCTGTTATTTTGTCTGCATCGCTCATCCTGAGCTTTCTTAGTGTCACTCTTTTTCCTTTTATGACTGCTCGCACGTAATAGAAAAAATGTAAAGTAGAATAAAAAGCTTTAGAATTCCATTCCAGGGTGTCCCATGCCTGGTGGCATTTGTGGAGGTTGTTTTCCGCCTGCTATCACGTCATCTATTCGCAGTATCATTTGTGCTACTTCTGATGCTGATGTTATTGCTTGTGTTTTTATCTTGAGCGGCTCTATTACTCCCATTGCCCAGGCGTCTACTACTTTTCCTTTGAAAACGTCTACTCCTGCCCATTTTTGTTTTTTGTCGTGTGCTGCTTTCATTTCTACTAGTATGTTTATTGGGTCCATTCCTGCGTTTTCTGCCAGTGTTCTTGGTATTATTTCTAAGGCGTCTGCGAATGCTAGTACTGCGAGTTGTTCCCTGCCTGATAAGCCGTCTGCGTACTTGCGTAGTCCTTTTGATACTTCTATTTCAGGTGCTCCTGCTCCGGCTACTACTTTTCCGTGTTTGATGGCTGCTGCTACTGCGCCTATTGAGTCTGTTAGCGCTCTTTTTGCTTCATCTACTACGTGTTCTGTTCCTCCTCTTACTAGTATTGTGACTGTTTTTGGGTTTTTGCATCCGGTTATGAATGTCATTTCTTCGTTTCCTATTTTTTTCTCTTCCACAAGTCCTGCTGTTCCCAAATCTTTGTTGTTCAGTTCTCTTAGCGAGGTTACTATTCTTGCTCCTGTTGCTCTTGCCAGCGCTTCCATGTCGCTTTTTTTGACTCTTCTTGCTGCGTATATTCCTTTTTTTGCAAGGAAGTGTTGTGCCATGTCGTCTATTCCTTTTTGGCAGAATACGACGTTTGTTCCTGACTCAGCTATTTTGTCGACCATGTCTACAAGCATTTTTTCTTCCTGTTGCAGGAATGCCTGCATTTGCATTGGGTCTGTTATTTCTATTTTGGCGTCTATTTCTGTGTCTTTGATTTCTATCGCGGAATCAAGTAGTGCGATTTTCGGGTTTTTCAGCATTTTTGGCATTCCCGGGTGTACTGCTTCTTTTTCAAGCACTACGCCGTCTATTAGTTCTGTGTCTTCTACTGCATTTCCTACTTTTTTCTCGAGTTTGATGTTTTCTTTGTCAAAGTGAATGTGTCCGTCTACGTATTCTGTGACTTTTTTGACTGATCTCATTGCTATTTCTGCAAGTTTTTCTTTTGCGCTTTCTGCTCCTTTTCCCACTAGTGCAGTTATTGCTATTTTTTTGAGTGTTATTTCTTCCTTGTCTGTCACGTTTTCTGCTATTTCGTTGAGTATTTCTTTTGCTTTTTCTTCTGCCATTCTGTATCCTTTTGCGATTACTGTTGGGTGTACGTTTTGATCTAGTAATTCTTCTGCTCGTTTGAGTAGTTCTCCTGCTATTATGACTGCTGTTGTTGTTCCGTCTCCTACTTCTGCTTCCTGCGTTTTTGCTATTTCTACTATCATTTTTGCTGCAGGGTGTTCTACCTGCATTTGTTCGAGTATGGTGACTCCATCGTTTGTTACTGTGATGTCTCCCATGGAGTCTACTATCATTTTGTCCATTCCTCTTGGTCCGAGAACTGTTCTTATTGTTTCTGCTACGAGTTTTGCTGCCATTATGTTGTTTCTTTGCGCGTTTTTTCCTGTGGTTCGTTGAGTGCCTTCCGGCAGAATAAAGATAGGTTGTATTTCTTTTGCCATGTTAATCCCCCCATATGTATTTTATAAGTTGTTTTTAAAAGAGGTTATATAAAAAATTATGTTATTCTTTGGCTTTCAAAGTCTGTTTTTTTGATGAGCACAAGCGTCAGCCTTCCGTCATATATTTTTTGTCCGTCTTCTGTTGTTGCAGTCGCTTCAGTGGTGTATGTTCTTCTTCTTGTGTCTTTTCCTTTTGAGAGGTCAAGCTCTATTTTTTTCGCTACGTCTGGCGCGTTTGTTGCTATGTAAATTGTTGAACCTATTTTTAGCTGTCTTTCTGCAGGTGTTGGTTCTATCTGGTGTCTTATGTAGACCGGCACTAGTTCTTTTTGTTGCGCTGCTTTTTCTATTACTTCGCTTCCGTCCTTGTATAGTGCATTTGATGATAGTCCTCTTACGAGTGCTGAGATGTCTGTTCCTGTTTTTCCTATTCCTCTTGCTGTTTTTTCAGCGTCTTCGCGGGTTATCGTGTAGATGTGTCCTTTTGGCGTTATTCGCTCTATTGCTCTTTCTGGTCCGTATTTTAGTGTTGATATTGCCAGTGTGTTGTCTTTTGAGTCTGTTAGTTTTATTGTTATGTCATGCGCATTGCCTTCTTGTCCTACCAGGTCGCAGTCTATTGTTACTTTTGATCCTGCTCTTACTCCTGTTTCAAATCTTGTTATTTGTGATGTCCAGTCAAATCCTTGTTCAGAAAAAAGTTTTCTTGCGTAATTGCTTAATATTGAGGCCATTTGGAAGCCGAGAGCTATCGCTTTCTCTCCTTGGTGTATTTTATTTGTGTCTCTTGTTGCTGTTCGGAAATCTTCCACCATCTGGCGGGTAATTTCCATTGTGTTTTTCATCTTCACTCTTGTCTGGGGTTTTTTAATCTCTATATAAAATTTTCCAGAATGCTTATAAAGAAGTGTTTTCTTGCTGTTTTTTATGATTATTGCGATTTCCGGAACTCCGGGCAGTGGCAAGTCAACTGTTGGTAAGGCTGTTGCTAAAGAGTTTAACCTGAAGCATTATTCTACTGGTGATTTTATGCGAGATATGGCTGCCAGGAAAAACTTGTCGTTAATGGAGCTTGAAAGGCTTGCTGAGAAGGATTTTTCCATTGACCGCAGCATTGATGAGTATTCCAAAAATCTTGTTAAGGAGGACAATTTTATCATTGATTCCCGTTTGGCTTTTCATTTTATTCCTAAAGCTATTAAGATTTTTTTGAAGGTTGATCCTAAAATTGCTGCCAGGCGTATTTGGAAGGATCTTGTTGACAAGAAGAGGGCTGTTGAGAAGGGTTTTCATTCTGAAGCTGATGTTTTGAAAGGCATTGTCGAGCGTCAGGATAGCGAAGTTAAGCGCTACAAGGAATACTACAAAATCAACTATCTTGATGAGAAGAATTATGATTTTGTTCTTGACACATCTGGTTTGCCTATTGAGCAGGTTGTTAAGAAGGTTGTTGATTTTCTTAAATCAAAGTAGGTTGCAGCAGACTTCTACTTCACAACTGTTGGCTATGAGGCTTTGTTTTGCTGAATCGCAACTGTTTTTATCTACTGGAGGGCATTCTGTTAATACTGCACTTAACCCATCATTGTATGCTTTTCCGCATTTTCCTACCATTACGTGTGCGCTTGGAAGGTATTCTCCATATCCTGTTCTGCAGCATTGTGGTATTATTTTTTGTGGTTGTCCTGGATATGTTACGGGTTGTATTTGTGCTGCTCCTGAAGGGCTTAGTGTTTTGAAAAGCACAAACAGCGCGATTGCTGCTATTAAGAGCACTAAAATTAGTATTACTGCTGCAATTCCTCTTTTCATAAGTGGTGTTATTTTGTTTGTGTTTAAATACTTTTTGGGCAGATAGTTTTTTAAATAAATCCTAGTCCCATTCTGTCATGCCTATCAAAAGACACGATTTTGTGGAGATTGAGTATACGGGCCGTCTTAAGGAAGAGAAACTGGTTTTTGATACTACTGATGAAAAGACTGCTAAGGAGGCTCAGATTTTTTCTGAAAATTCTGATTATAAGCCTATTATTATCTGCATAGGCGAGCATCATATCTTGAAGGGTATTGATGAATTCTTGGAGGGCAAGGAGCCTGGCAAGTATAATCTTGAGCTTCCTGCTGAGAACGCTTTTGGCAAAAAGTCTGCTGAGCTTGTTAAGATGGTTCCTACGAGCAAGTTTGCTGAGCAAAATATCAGGCCTGTTCCTGGTTTGCGTTTGAACATTGATAATTATGTTGGTGTTGTTAAGACTGTGAGCGGTGGCAGGACTGTTGTTGATTTTAATCATCCGCTTGCTGGAAGGGATGTTGTTTACGAGCTTAAGATTATCAAGATTGTTACTGACAAAAAAGTCCAGGTTGATTCTCTTTTGAGGGTTTTGCTTGGAGTCAAGGCTCCTGTTGTTGTAGATGAAAAGAAAGTGACTATTTCTTTCCCTGCTGAACTTCCTGAAAAGTTGAGGACTGAATTGGCGAAGAAGATTACTGAGCTGACTGGTCTTGAAGTTTTTTTTGTAGTGAAAAAGGAAGAGAAAAAAGAAGCTGTTAAGGAAAAGTAGAAAATATATTCTTGTCTGACGTAATGCTTATATAGTCATTCATTCTCTGAAAATTCATTAACAAAGGGGGACAAAATGGATTTTATAAAACCGTTGCAGCCAGTTTCTAATGATCCGAAGCTAATGCAAAGACCCGGTAATTCCAATCCCTTGGATACCGAACTGCAAGAATTATTATCGAAACAGCATGCCAGCATTAAGGTTATTGGCTGCGGTGGTGCTGGGAATAATACTATTAACAGGATTACTGAAGTCGGAGTTCATGGCGCTGAGACTATTGCTATTAACACTGATGCCCAGGATTTGTTGTACACTACTGCTGACAAGAAAATTTTGATTGGCAGGGAAGTTACTAAGGGTCTTGGTGCTGGTTCTGATCCTCGTGTTGGTGAGGAGGCTGCGAGGGAGAGCGAGCATGATGTGAAGAATGCTATTCAGAATTCTGATATGGTCTTTATTACTTGCGGTCTTGGTGGAGGCACTGGCACTGGTTCTGCGCCTGTTGTTGCTGATACGGCCAAGAAGATGGGTGCTTTGACTGTTGCGATTGTTACTATGCCTTTTACGATGGAGGGCAACAGGCGTTATGAGAATGCTGTTGTTGGTCTTGAGAAGCTTCAGCAGTTTGTTGATACTTTGATTGTTATTCCGAATGACAAGCTTCTTGAGCTTGCTCCTGATCTTCCTTTGCATACTGCTTTCAAGGTTGCTGATGAGATTTTGACTAATGCTGTGAAGGGTATTGCAGAGTTGGTTACAAAGGCAGGTCTTGTTAATTTGGATTTTGCTGATATCAGGGCAGTTATGTCTAATGGCGGTGTTGCTTTGATTGGTGTTGGCGAGAGTGATTCTGAAAACAGGGCTGTTGAGGCTGTTGAGAAGGCTATCAATAATCCTTTGTTGGATGTTGATATTACTGGTGCTTCTGGCGCTTTGATTAATGTTGCTGGCAGCAAGGATCTTACGTTGAATGAGGCAAGGCGTGTTGTTGAGACTGTTAGTGAGCGCTTGTCTGAGGATGCTCGTATTATTTGGGGCGCGCAGATTTATGAGGACTTGGGTCCTGTACTTAGGGTTATGTTGATTGTTACAGGAGTGAAGTCTCCGCAGATTTTCGGCAAGACCAAGAAGTTGTCTGAAGCGACTAGAGCTGAGATGCAGTCTGAGCTTGGTATTGAGTTTGTGGATTGACCGCGGGGAGTTGAAGAGGGGTCGGCGGTTGAGACCCCTCTGGTATGACTGCGAAGCCCATAATTCTCGTAAAGTTAATAAACAACATATTGAAAATCATCTTTATGGACGAGCAAAAGCCTGATGAGGAATTGCAGGAAGAGATTGCTGAAATAGAACATTCTGATACTACTGAGGAGATTGTGATTAATACTGAAAAGGCTTCTGTAGAAACGCCTGCTGTTGAAGTTGAAGAGCCTGTTGAGGAGGTTGTTGAAGAGCCTGAAACCCAGGAATTGCCTCAAAAGCTTGTTGAAGAGCCTAAGCGTATTGGCGCGCCTGTTCCTGGAAAGTTTGAGCGTTTGAAATCTTTTATTGCAGAGTGCAAGCGTGTTTTGAGGGTTACAAAAAAGCCTGACAAGCAGGAGTTTACCACTATTGTGAAAATTTCTGCTATTGGTATTGGAATTATTGGTTTTATCGGATTCCTGGTGCATTTTGTGAAAGAATTGCTGATTTAATAGTAAAGTTTAAAAAGGATTCATTACTCTTTTCGTATATTATTCTCGGTGAAATCAAAAATGGAAAACGAGCAGGGGTCAGAGCAAAAGGAGCCGGATGTAGCTGTTGCTCCTGAAAAGCAGGTTGTTCCTTTTATTGCTGGCGCTGTAGAAATTCAGCCGGTTGAAGAGGTTAAAGTTGAGAAAAAGGTTCCTGAAGTTCCAAAGAAGACTGGCATTTCTACTCATATTTTTGCTTTGCGTACTACTGCGAATCGTGAAGATCAGGTTATGGATTTCTTGGTGAGTAACATAAAGAAGAAGAAAATGCCGGTTTTCTCGGTTATCCGTCCGCATGGAATGCGTGGTTATATTTTTGTGGAAGCAAATGACCGTCAGAGTGCTGAGGAAGCGAGTTTTAATATTCCTTATGCACGGGGAATTCTTCCGAAGGAGATTCAGTATGCTGAGATTGAGCATATGCTTGAGCAGGTTAAGAGGGATGTTGACATTCGTAAGAATGATGTTGTTGAGATTATTGCTGGTCCTTTCAAGCGTGAGCAGGCTAAGGTTACAAGGATTGATAAGGCTAAGGAAGAGGTTGTTGTTGAACTTCTTGGCGCTGCAGTTCCTATTCCTATCACTGTTAAGATTGATGCTGTTAAGGTTATTCGCAGGGAGTCTGGTGAGACTCGGTCTGAGGACCAATCTGATGGTGAATCTTAGAAACATTTTTAAATAGCGTATTTGGGGGTTTATTTATGCCAAAACAGACTGTGGAAGCAATGGTTGAAGGCGGGAAAGCTACAGCTGCGCCTCCATTAGGTCCTGCTTTGGGTCCGTTGGGCGTGAATATTGGCCAGATTATTTCTGAGATTAACAAGAAGACTGCTGATTTTAAGGGTGTTCAGGTTCCTGTCAAGATTGTTGTTGATGAGGAGAAGAATGTTTCAATTTCTGTTGGCACTCCTCCTGCGAGTGCGTTGGTCAAGCAGGAGGCTCATATTGAGAAGGGTTCTGGCAACCCTGAGACAGAGCTTATTGCTGATGTTAAGATTGAGCAGATTATCAAGATTGCTAAGATGAAAGCAGATAATTTGTCTGGCAAGGACATGTTTGCTCGTGTGAAAGAGATTTGTGGTACTTGCAACAGTATGGGTGTTATGGTTGAGGGTAAGCGTGCTGTTGAGACTATTGCTGATATTAATAAGGGCATGTTTACTGTGGAAATCAAGGCTGAGAAGACTGAGCTTTCTGCTGAAGAGTTGAGGGAGCTTGAGGAGAAGAAGCAGAGGCTTGCTGCTGATATTGAGAAGAGGAAGACAGCTCTTACCGCTACTGCTAAGCAGATTATTGAGAGTATGGCTGGTCAGCCGCGTGGTGCGATTAAGGCAAAGCTTGTTGAAGCTAAGATTCCGTCGGTGCTTATCGACGAGTTGTTGCCTGTTGAGGCTCCTGCAGCGCCTGGCGCTCCTGGTGCAGCCGCGCCTGGTGCAAAACCTGGTGCAAAGCCTGCTGCTGAAGCCAAGAAGTAATTTTCTTTGTTATATTTTAAATTTGGATAGTAGATTCCGAAGTGAAAGTGCTGAGTTAATTGATTCTTGAGTCACTTAGTTGCGTTCTGATAATCATCTTCACCAATTTGAAATTCATTTCTACCAAGCACATATGTTTTCCCGCAAGTCGGACATGTTAACTCCAGACGAATATCGTTCCGGTAGAATTGGTGTACGATGCCAGTACTAATATAATATAAAAATCGGGATGCCGATTTTTCTGACGTTACTCGTTTGGCAGTGTCAATTCTGATTGTTGCTTGTGCAGCAGCATCTCCCATTGGTCGTTCACCAACAGAAACATTGCTAATATTACTATTGCCTCTATTAATTTCACAACCATCGGATACTATAAAGTGATTATCTTCGACTTTAATATCTAATGACATCCCTTACAGTCAGATTAAGTTATTATATAAAGATATAGAGCAACTAAGCAAATTTCAATAATCGCTGTTAAACACCCCGAGCCACAGGCGACTGCATTATAACGAATTCGTAAGCTTTTAATATACTTAAATTGTTATTAGCGCAAATGGCTGTTCAAAGAGGTTTTGGTACTATAATTTTTTCTATTATTGGGATAGTCATAGTTGTCTTGGCAGTGTTTGTTATTTTGAAAATTGTTAGAAGCGAGCCTCCTGTTGTGCCTTTGATTTACAAGAGTATTGATTTGCGCCAGGCTGAGAATCCTGTTGACCGTGCTGATTTGATTACGAATATTGATGATTTGGTTGTGGATTTGGATAATAAAGAGGTTAAGGATCAGTGGGATAGGATGATGCAGTGTTTGTCGACTTCCTGTCCTGATGAGGCTTATTTGGATATGGTTTTGGTTGCTGTGGCTAATTTTGAGGGCGATGTTCCTCATTCTGATGTTTTGATTAATGTGATTGCTACTAATAAATATTGGGGGAATGATGAGCATTTGTTGGAATTTTCAAAGGCTTTGAGCATGGCTAATGAGCAGGTTTTGCTTCTTGATAACAGGAAAGCTGAAAAGTTGTGGGAGCAGATTGTGGAATGTAATGATGCTTGTTCAGAGAAGAATGGTTTGTATTTTGATTTTATAAGGGCTGTTGTACAATGACTTGGAAAAAAATAGTGCTGGTATTGACGGTTGTAATTGCTGTGATATTTGGTCTGGTTTCAGTTCATCCTGCGAATGTTACTGAGTTGCATGAAAGCGCTAATGTTCATCTTAGCGCTTCTGCTAAGATTCCTTTCAAGCATTCTTTTGCGTTGAAGGGTTTGGCTCTTTCCGGCTCGTGGGAGGGTTCTGGCAGGGCTCAGGTTTGGGTGGTTGGTGAGGACAAGAGGTATCTTGTTTTGGATACCAGTCACATTCCTGAAGTTATCGAGTTTGCTTCTTTTGGCACTCCTTTTGAGTCTGCTTGTTTGCAAAGCTGTTCCATTCCTCCTTTGAATGCGGAATATTTGCTTGTTATGTTGTCAAGCCCTGGTTTCTTGACGATTGATTCTTATCATATTGCTGTTCCTTTGGAGCCTACTGGTCTTTCTGCTTGTCCGGACTGTAAAAAGATTTATCAGGCTTCAACTCCTAGTCATTTTCCGTTGTTGCTCGTTTTGCTTTTGGTTATTTCTGTTTTTGGGTCTCATGTTTTTGGTCATTACTGTGAGAGTTCTAATAGGAAAAGGATTTCTTTGATTGTTTTCTTCGGTTCGTTTTTGGTTTTGGGCGGCTTGTTTGGCTTGTCCATCGTCGCTCCTACTGGGAGTGTTGTGATGCTGGTTAAGAATACTGCGAGTGTTGCTGCTGCTTTGTGTGTTGTTGCTTTGTTTGTTCTTGCGGCTGCTGAATATGTTGGTTTTAGGCAGCATTCTCCTCCTAAAGCTGATGTGTGGAAGGAGTTGGAGGAAGCTGAAGAGAAATGGGAAAAGTGAATCATCAAGAGGAGACTGAAGTTCAGAAAGAACCAAGATTTTCTTTGTTTAAGAGCAGGATTTCTGGATTGTTCAAGGACATTGTTGAGGTTCCTCCTGAAGAGTTGAAACCCGAGGAGGAGTTTTCTGAGGAGTCTGATATTCCTGAGATTAAGATGATGGGCGATGATGGTGATGATGTCAAGGTTGTTCCTGAAGAAGAAAAAGAAGTTGAGGAGGAAGAGTCTGATGAGGAGGTTCTTCGTGAGCAGGAACGCGAAAATATGCGTGACAAGATTCATGAGCATATTGTGAGTAATCTGAACGATGCTGTTGCCAAGTGGAAGGAAACTGGCGAGTTGGGTGTGAACTTGGAACCTCCTGTTCCTTTGAAGGATAAGGTTAGAGGGGTTTGGGAGAGGATGAAGCCTGCTAGTTTTGCGATTTCTGCTAAACTGAAGAATTATGCTGATGAGGTTATTCTGAAGGTTTCTTCCCGTTTGAAGAAGGCCGAGGTTGAAGGTCATCCTGTTGATGCTGAAGTGGTTATTGAAGAGGAATGGGGCAGGGTTTTGAAGAAGATCGAGGCTGTTAGTTCTTCTTCTGAGAGAGATGAAATCGAAAAGATTTATAAAGAACTCACAGAGAAGTAATGCTATGGAATCGCAACGCTTGCTGTTGGGCGCGGTTGTGTTTGGAATTATTTTTTTAGCGCTTTTTGTCGGCAAGGCTAACATAACGGGTTTTGTACCTGCAGAGAGTTTTTCGCAGAAGCTGGATATTGATGTGGATGTTAGCCAGCGTTTTGTTATCAGTTCTGAAGCTGGTTCTTTGAAATTGTCTTCCTTGTCATTGTCTGGCTCTATTTACGGTAATGGTTTGGTTAATGTTTATCTTTCTGATGGTGTTACCAGGTGGCTTGCTTTTTCGAATAAGAAAAAGAAAGGTTCTTCTTTGGAACACATTACTGGTATGGCTGTTAGTTCTCTTGATATTTCTCCTGGTGAGAAGCTGGGAAGGATTGAAAGTTTGCCTGATGGCTATGTTACTTATTCGGGTGCGTTTAGTAATGAGTGTGCTGAGACTTGTGTTCTTGATCCTGGTTTGTTTTCGAGGTCTATGTTGTATCTTGATGTAGTTGTTGAGCCTGGAACTTCTTTGCATGTTTCTGAACTCAGGTTTTCTACTATCTGAGAAGGTTTTTAAAGCTTATAGCTAGTTTCTCGTCGTATGGCTGGGTTTTTTGATGAGGTTAAGGAAGCAGGTAGTTTGTCAAAGGAAGAATTGTCCAAGCTGAAAGCGAAATTGTCAAGGAAGTATAAATTGCCTAAGATTCCTTCTGATTCTGAGATTTTTTTGAATACAGGTAACAGGATTACTACTAAGCCAGTGCGTACTTTGTCTGGTGTTGCTCCTGTTGCTTTGATGACTGCTCCTTTTCCTTGTCCTCATGGCCGTTGTTTGTATTGTCCTGGCGGTGTTAAGAGTGTTTTTGGTGACGTTCCTCAGAGTTATACTGGCAAGGAGCCGAGCACTAGGAGGGGTATGCGCAATCTTTATGATTCTTATTTGATTGTTTTTAATCGTCTTGAGCAGTTTGTTGCGATTGGTCATGTTCCTGAGAAGGTTGAATTGATTATTCAGGGCGGTACTTTTCCTGCTTTGCCTTTGGATTACCAGACTGATTTTGTTACGTATGCTTTGAAGGGTTTGAATGATTTTGGTGACAAATTTTTTGGCAGGTTTGATGATTTTCGTTCTTTTTTTGAGTTGCCTGGAATGCTTGGCAGTGAGGAAAGGACTAAGCGTCTTCATGAGAAGGAGCTTTTGTTAAAGGGCAAGAGTTCTCTTGAAATTGAGCAGAAGCGTAATGAGTCTGCTAAGATTCGTTGTGTTGCTTTGTGTGTTGAGTCTAGGCCTGATTGGTGTTTTGAAAAGCATATTGATGGCATGCTTAAGCTTGGTGCTACTCGTGTTGAGATGGGTGTTCAGTGTTTGCGTGATGATGTTTTGGATTTTGTGCATCGTGGTCATTCTGTTAGTGATACTGTTAAGGCTACAAAGCTTATGCGTAATAGTTTGTTGAAAATCGGTTATCATATGATGCCTGGTTTGCCCGGCATGAGTAAAGAAAAAGATATTGAAGATTTCAAGACCTTGTTTACTAATCCTGATTTTATGCCTGATGCTATCAAGATTTATCCGACTGCTGTCATTAAGGGCACTGGTTTGTATGATTTGTGGAAGTCTGGTAAATACCAGCCTTTGTCTGCTGATGATGCTGCTGAGATTGTTTTGGAAGCCAAAAAGCTTATTCCTAAGTGGTGTCGTGTTATGCGTATTCAGCGTGATATTCCCGGAAATGTTATTGAGGCTGGTCCTAATCTTACTAATTTGCGCCAGTCTATTGAGAGTAAGTCTGAGTGCAGGTGTATTCGTTGTCGTGAGCCTCGTGACAAGATTGTTGACTGGTCTTCTGTTAAGTTGTTGCGCGATGATTATTCTGCGTCTGGTGGTAAAGAGATTTTCCTGTCTTTTGAAGATACAAAAAATGATTTGTTGTTGGGTTTTTGTCGTTTGAGGATTGTTCCTGAGAGTCATCGTTCTGAAATTCCTGGTAATAGTGCTGGTATTCGTGAGTTGCACGTTTATGGTCAGGCTGTTCCTCTTGGCGAGTCTGGTGACATTCAGCATAAGGGTCTTGGCAGGCAGTTGATGGCAGAAGCAGAGCGTATTGCCAAGGATGAATTTTCTTGCAAGAAGATGGTTGTTATTTCCGGCATTGGTGCAAGGGAATATTACAAAGATAAATTGAATTATCATCTCGAAGGGCCATATATGATAAAACATTTATAAACTCCAGATTGCATTAAACATATCTTGCTTTCCAGGGGCCATACCATAATATCTGCATCCATTCCTTACGCAAGTTCTTAGAAATCCTTTGCTAACAAGACGCTTAAGAAATCTATGACCTGAAATATAATACTTTAAACCATATTTCCGTGACCAATCCTGTGCAGTAAATTCTTTTTCAGCGAAATCTCGCAATTTAATGATGCCATTTGTAAATTGATGTGCTTTTAAGCCCTCTAAAAATCTTTGTTTTTTAGAATAATTATTAACCTGCAATATCTCAAAGGCATCTGCACGATATAATTTATAAAATGATTCCCATCCAGTGATGGAAAATTGATTTTGGCCCATAGAATAATTAAGTTTTAATTTATTCAAAATCTTAGAAATAAATGTTCTTTGCTCTTTGTTAACACAACCAATTGATACTGCTTTTAGAACGCCTTTACTCGACACCGAACCTTCTGCGGCCAGCAACCCCTTCAAATAATAAATTGCATATTCTGAATTTGAAAGAATCAAGGGTTTGGTTTTTTCCAATAATTCTATTATAAATGATTTTAACACAGTATTATTAATCTTGACCTGGAAAATTCCGTAATTTTTCAGCAAATCACTTCCAAGATTACGTCTTAGGCGAATTTTTATATTCTCAACATTCATATTTTTGTCAATATTTGAAGCCCAAAAAGATTTGATTTTGTTTTCATCGATAGAACAGCCATTAAAATCAATGCAAAATACAGGATTGTAATTCAACAAAATAGAATCGAGCCAGGCTAAGAATAAATTTATGATAGACGGCTCGCTATTGCCAAAATAAATCCCGCCATTATACGCATTTATTGTTTTTGTCACTCCTTCACTAGCGTATAAAGCCAATCCTTCAAAAAAGAGATTATTTAATTCTACCTGCCGTTTTATCGTTATACATGATTTTTGCCAACTAGCTTCTGACCACAGATTTATAATTTTCTCATCGGCCGTATAAAACAAAGGAATATGCTTGCGCGCTCTTTGCGTCTCTAATGTTCGCTCTGGTAAAAGAGACAATAAATCAACATACAATTCGGCATCTTTTTTCATCAACTTTACATTTTGAGTTGCAGAAACTAATAGCATGCTTTTTCTCGGATCTAACCAAAGTCGATCATATTTATCAACCTGAGATAAGATGTCCTTTTCTGTAACGCCCGTGATTTGCGCTAGTTCGCTTAATACAACAAAGGGGGTGAAGATCTTCCAGCCATAAACATGCTTTCCGTTTTTCCAGCTTTTAACTTGTTCCCGAGTTATGGGCTTGTTAAGTTTTTCACTTAAATACTGAGCCAATTTTTCTTGACTACTGATTTTTTTAATTGCAGCATTAAATAAATCTTCACGAAATGCGTCATGAAGAAGCACAGAACATTCATTTTTTCTTTGCTCAATTAATAAAGCAGGCATAAATTATTTTTATATTTTTGTATTTAAATACTCCACGCACACGGTTGTCCAGTGTCCAGTGAAAAAAAATGGAAATTGGCATAAAAACCCGTAAACTTTACGAATACTGCCTTAAAATGAGTTAATTTTTTAATAGAGCGTAGTTAATCACTCCATATGTTGAAACCTTTCCTTGATGCGGACAAGTATGTGTTTAAGGAGAAATTTATTGAGCGTTATAGTCAGCTGACTGATTGGGATGTTTTCAAGAAATATTGTTTGTCTTTCTTGCGCAAGTCTATTCGTGTTAATACTTTGAAGATTAGTGTTGAGGATTGTGTTAAGCGTTTGCAGAAGGATTGGATTCTTGAGCCTGTTTTGTGGTGTAAGGAAGGTTTCTTCATTGAGCATAAGGAGGGCAGGCGTGATGTTGGTAATACTGTTGAGCACGCTCTTGGTTATTATTATATTCAGGAGGCTGCTAGTATGATTCCTCCTGTTGTTCTTAATCCGAAACCTGGCGATGTTGTTCTTGACATGTGTGCTTCTCCTGGCAGCAAGTCTTCTCAGATTGCGCAGTATATGGAAAATTCTGGCATTCTTGTTGCTAATGATGTTAAGGGTGACCGTTTGGCTGCTTTGGGCATTAATTTGCAGCGTGTTGGCAGTTTTAATCATTTGACTACTTTGATGCAGGGTGAGAAGTTTGCTGATGCCGGCATTATGTTTGACAGGGTTTTGCTTGATGCTCCTTGTTCTGGCACTGGCACTATTAGAAAATCTCCTAAGACTATTTTGATGTGGAATCCTGATATGATTGGTCGTCTTGCTAAGATTCAGAAGCGTTTGATTATGGCTGCTTGGAAGATTTTGAAGCCTGGCGGCACGTTGGTTTACAGTACTTGTTCTAGTGAGCCTGAAGAGAATGAGGCTGTTGTTAGTTATTTGTTGGAAAACGCTGAGGATGCCCGGATGTTAGAGATTGATTTGCCTTTGAAGAGGGGCAAGCCTGTTCTCGAGTTTGATGGTCAGAGTTATCGTCCTGAAGTTCATTGTTGTCTGAGGTTGTGGCCTCAGGATAATGATACTGAAGGGTTTTTTGTGGCTGGTATTAGGAAGGAGGAGAAAAAATGAAATATGCTGTTTTGTTGTTGGTATTGTTGGTCGCTTGCGCTCAGCCTGTTGTTAAGGATGAGTTGAATGAGTCTTTGGCTGTTGTTGAGCAGGAAGTTGTTGAGGCTGAGCAAACTGAGGTTAAGGTTGAAGCTGCAGAGAATGTTTCTGCTGAAATTGAAAACTTGGAGGTTGAGGATATGAACACTATTGTTGAATTAGAAACAAGTATGGGCGTTATGAAAATCAAGTTGTATGATGACAAGGCTCCTAAGACTGTTAAGAACTTTAAGGATTTGGTTGAGAAGGGTTTTTATGACGGTACAATATTTCATCGTGTCATCAAGAATTTTATGATTCAGGGCGGCGATCCTACTGGTACTGGTATGGGTGGTCCTGGTTACAAGATTGATGATGAGTTTGGTGCTGGTTTGAAGCACAGCAAGAAAGGTATCTTGAGCATGGCTAATTCTGGTCCGAATACTGGAGGCAGTCAGTTCTTCATAACGTTAGTGCCAACTGCTTGGCTTGATGGCAAGCACGCTATCTTTGGAGAACTTATAGAAGGTCAGGATGTTTTGGACAAAATTGGTTCAACGCCTACTGGTCCTGGCGACAAGCCTAAGACTGAAGTGAAGATTGTTAAGGCGAAAATAGTCAAATAAACCGCAAACTTTAAATAAGTGAGCTCACTTATTGAGTTTATGACTAATATAACATTATCTATAGAGGACTCGGTGTACGAGAAAATGCACGAGTATTCTGAGATAAAATGGAGCGAGTTTGTTCGTAAAGCTATTCAAAAGAGGCTTTCCGAGCTTGAATCGCTTGAAAAACATCCTGATGCCGAAAGCTTTTTCACAATGCTTGCATCTGAGGAAGTATTAAGGAAAGAGTGGGATAACGAAGCAGATGAGCGCTGGAACAATGTTTAGTCAGAAAGACATTGTTTTGATTCCGTTTCCTTATTCTGATCTTACTGGTGTAAAACAGCGTCCTGCGCTTATTATTTCTAACAGTAAATTGCACGGCGTTGATAGGATTTGTTGTCTTATTACAACCAATCATGCGGCTGAAAGTCTGCCGTTGAAGAAAGATGCGTTTGCATCTGGAATGTTGCCTTTTGAGAGTTTTGTGAAGCCTCAGCGTATATTTACAATTCACGAGAAAATCATCATGAAAAAATTGTGCACAATTACTGATGACTGTTACGAGAAAATATTGAGCGGTATTCTGGATTACATTAAGGGAGAAAAATGAAAAAGCTTCTTTGCCTCAAAGTAGTTTAATCACGTCAACCATCCTGCACGAATAGCCCCATTCGTTGTCATACCATGCGCTCACTGCTATGAGTGTTCCTTCTATTACGTTTGTGCTTGGCGCGTCAAAGATGCAGCTGTTCGAGTTGTGTATGATATCTCTGCTTACTAATGGTTCTTCTGAGTATTCTATGATGCCTTTCAAATGAAACTCTGCTACTTGTTTGAACAGCCAGTTTACTTTTTGTATGTCTGTTGCCTTTTCTACTTCTGCTACAAACTGGACTATGCTTCCGTCTGGTACTGGGACTCTCCACGCTATTCCATCTAGTTTTCCTTTTAGTGATGGTATGACTTCTGCTACTGCTTTTGCTGCTCCTGTCGTGGTTGGAATTATGCTTACTGCCGCACTTCTCGCCCTTCTCAAATCTTTGTGCGGTGCATCAACTAATCTCTGATCAGCAGTATAAGCGTGTGCTGTTACCATGAATCCTCTTTTGACGTTGAAATTGTCGTTGAGCACTTTTATCATTGGCGCCAGTCCGTTTGTTGTGCAGCTCGCGTTCGATATGATGTTGTGTTTTTTCTTGTCGTATTCCTGCTCATTTACGCCTTTTACTATGGTTATGTCTGGGTCTTTTGCTGGCGCTGATATCAATACTTTTTTTGCTCCTGCTTTCAAGTGCAGGCTTGCTCCGGCTCTGTCTGTGAACAGTCCTGTGCTTTCTACTACCACATCTATTTTCAGGTCTTTCCATGGCAGTTTTGTCGGGTCTTTTTCTGCTAGAACTTTGATGACTTTCTTATTAACAATCAAATTTTTGTCGTCGTATTCTACTGGGTATGGTGATTTGCCGTGGACTGAGTCCCATTTCAGAAGGTGTGCGAGTGTTTTTGTGTCTGTTAAATCGTTTATTGCTACCCATTCTATTTCAGAATCATTTATTCCTGCCTGGAGTATTTGTCTTCCTATGCGACCAAATCCATTTATTGCAACGCGTACCATGATATCACCTTTTTTAGATTATGAATTGAAGTTTGCTATAAAAATGTAACTGCTCTTCAATAATTTTTATAAAGGGATTGTTGTCTTGATGGCTGAAATGCAGCAGTTGTCACATAATACTATTGAGGACTTACTTTTGTTGATTGGGAATGCCGGACCTAAGAAGACTTTTGGCGAGTTTTTTAATAATCTTGTCAAGCAGCGTAATCTTGTTTTGGAGAAGAGCGGTTCTCCTGACAAGGCTTATTTTTCGTATAGAGCAAACAAGGATTTTTCTCTTTTTTTTGAATCATCAAATGGTGCTTTGAATACTTCAGAAGGTTCTGTCAAGTTTTGCGAGGTTTCTTTTTTTAAGAAATATCAGGTTAAACCGAAAGCCAGTCCTTTGCTTGCGACCGAGAATCTTGAGCGTTTGTTTAGTGATGCTTTTGTTTTTAGGTCTGATGTGAAGGCTTTTTCTTCTGCTTTGAAAAAGATTGGTTTTGGTTACAGTTCCAGTAATCTTGTTGGAGAATTCATGATTGGTCATCATGCAGCTTATGTTACTGTTGATTTGAGGGATATTGACAAGTTCATTTATATTTATATGAAGGTTCGTCCTGTTTACAAATCATAGTTTTTATATACTTCTTTCTTTGTTTTTGTTGAAAAAGATGGCGAAAATAGCTTTTTTTGAATTGGAGGATTGGGAGAAGGACTACATTAAGGAGCATTTGAAGGGTTACGAGCTTGTTTTTGCTGAAAAGCGTCTTCAGCTGGAGAATGCTGACCAGTTCAGGGATGTTGATGTTCTTGCTGTTTTCATTTATTCATTGGTTAACAATTCTCTTCTTGAAAAACTTCCTAATGTGAAACTCGTAACCACGATGTCTACTGGTTTTGACCATATTGATTTGGATGCGTGTAGGAAAAAGAACATCATCGCGTGTAATGTTCCCGCGTATGGTGATAATACTGTTGCCGAGCATGCGATGGCTTTGTTGCTTGCTATTTCAAGGAGGTTGTTTGAGAGTATTGAGCGTGCTAAGAAGGGTGATTTTTCTCTTGATGGCTTGCGTGGTTTTGATTTGAAGGGCAAGACTATCGGAATCATGGGTACTGGCAAGATTGGCAGGCATATGGCTCATTTTGCAGAGGCTTTTGGAATGCGCGTTATTGCTTTTGACAAGTTTCCAAATGATGCTTTAGCTAAAGAGTGCGGTTTTACTTATGTTCCTCTTGAACAATTGTTTGCCGAGTCTGATGTTATCAGTTTGCATCTGCCTCAGACTCCTGATACTGTTCATATCATCAACAAGGAGAATGTCCGTAAAATCAAGAAGGGTTGTGTTCTCATAAATACTGCTCGCGGTTCTTTGGTTGATACAGAGGCTGTTTTGCTTGGCTTGAAGGAAGGTATTTTTTCTGCCTGTGGCCTTGATGTTTTGGAGGAGGAGTGTGCTGTCCGCGAGGAGAAAGAGCTTGTTTTGGAGACTTTTGAGCATACCTGTGATTTGAAGAAGATGTTGGAGACGCACATGCTGCTTTTGCGTCCTAATGTTTTGATTACGCCTCATAATGCGTTTAACAGTTCTGAGGCGTTAGTCAGGATTCTTGATACCACGATTGAGAACATTAATGCTTTTTTTGCTGGTGTTCCGAAGAATAAGATAACGTAAGTAATTTAAATTAGTCTTGCTCTCTTACCGCTATGCGTTTGCTTAAAGAGGCTAAGGTTGCTGGAAAAACTGTTCTTGTGCGTGTTGATTTCAATGTCCCCTTAAAGAATGGCAAGATAGCTGATGATAAACGTATTCGCACAGTTATTCCCACCATTGAATATCTCAGGAAAAAGAAAGCAAGGATTATCCTTATCTCACACCTCGGCAGGCCTGATGGTAAAGTAGTAGATGATTTGCGTCTTGCTCCTGTTGCTGAGCGTTTGTCTAAGTTGTTGAAGTATCCTGTTCATTATGAGCCTGATTGCATTGGCTCTGATGTTGAGTTTGCTGTTCGTGGTTTGCACGAAGGCGACGTCTTGCTTTTGGAAAATCTGCGTTTTTATCCTGAGGAGGAGAAGGACGACTTGAATTTTGCTTCCAAGCTTGCTTTGCCTGCTGATGTTTACGTGAATGATGCTTTTGCTGTTTCTCATCGGGCTCACGCGAGTGTTCACGCAATAACAAATTTTCTTCCTTCTTATGCAGGTTTTCTGTTGGAAAAAGAAGTGAAGATGCTGTCCGGTCTGTTAAAATCTCCCAAGCATCCTTTTATCGCGATTATGGGTGGTGCAAAGGTCAGCGATAAGATTGGCGTGATTGATAATTTGCTGAAAAAGGTTGATGCCATTCTGATTGGCGGCGCTATGATGTTTACTTTCTATAAAGCGTTAAATTACGAGATTGGGAAGTCAAAGTGTGAGGCTGACAAAGTCGCATTGGCGAAATCTTTGTTGAAGAAGGGTAAAAAGAGGATTGTTCTGCCTATAGATGTTGTCCTGTCCAATAAGCGTGTTGTTCCTGCTGATAAGATGCCTAAAAATGATGCTGGTTTGGACATTGGTCCTGAGACCCAGATGATTTATTCTGAAATGATAAAAAAAGCCAAGACTGTTTTTTGGAATGGTCCTATGGGTTTGTTTGAGCAGAAGCCTTTTGACAGGGGTACTATGGCTGTTGCAAAGGCGATGTCTGAATGTAAAGGTGTTACTGTTGTTGGTGGCGGTGATAGTGTTGCTGCTATCGAGAAAGCCGGGCTTGAGAAGAAGTTTTCTCACGTGAGCACTGGCGGCGGGGCGAGTTTGGAGTTTTTGGAAGGAAAGAAACTGCCTGGGATAGAAGTTTTAGATTAGGGTTATTTTGAATTTTTCGAGTTCTTTTTTGAGTTCTTCTTTTACTGTTTCTTCTGTTGGTATTGTTATTTTTGCGATTGTTTTTTCCAGTTGTTCTATTTCGCTGTTCACGTTTTTTAAATCTATTGCGTATTGTTCGTATTCTTTCATTATTGGTCTTTCTGCTACATCGTTGTGTATGTCTGCTTCTCTTTTTTTGGCTTTTGCGTATCTGTGTATCATCGCGCCCAGGTTTTCTCGGGTTAGTTTTTTGAGCGCTTCGAGCGTTTTTTGCACTTTTTCAGGTTTTAGTTCTATTTCTCCTTTTGTTATGGCTTTCTCAATGTCTTCTTTGTGTTTTAGTATGCCTAAAGAATAGTCTTTTATCAGTGTTTCTAGCGGGTTTTCCGAGTATTTTGCTATTTTTTCGTTTTTTATTTTGTGTGCATATTTTTTTATGGCGTCGGATAATGCTAGGAATGTTCCTGTTATGTCTTGTTCTGCTTCCTGTCTTTCTTTTGCCGCGTATACTATTTCTTCTTTTATTTTGAGATATTCTGGTTTGTTGTTGAATTGTTCTTTTTCTTTCTTCAGATTCTCTCTTTTGGTCATTAATTGTTGTAATTGTTCATTGAACTCTGTTTTTTGCTTTTCTATTGCTTCTTTGTCTGTTTTTATTTTGTCGATTTTTTCAAATAAACCGGTTATCGAGAGTATTTCGTCTTTTCTTGCCTGTATTTTCTTTACAGCTACTATTTTTTCTTCTATGTTTGCCAGGCAGTTGCTGATTTTTTTGACTTCTTCTCCGAAGAATTCTGATAGTATTGCTGCTGGTCTTTTCGCGTTTTGCGCGTATTGGTAGAATACGAGGTCCAGCTGGCTTATGTCTGTAGTGTTTTTTGGTATGTATAGGTTTTCTATGAATCGGCTTGTTATTTTTATGAATTGTTCTCTGTTTCCCTGCATGTAGTGTTTGGCTTTTTCTGGTATGTCGGGATTGCGTAGTTGGGCTTTTTCAAGCTCTGTTATTGCCTGTTTTGTCTCATTCAGGAGTATTTGTAGTTCTTGTTCTCCTGCTTTTATTGTTTTTTCCTGTTCTTTTTCGTATTGTGATTGTTCTTCTTTCAGCCAGTTTCTTGTTTCTTCTTCTGTTTTCTTTTTGAAAAATAGCTTTCTGAACCATTCCATATTATTATGGGTTAACCAAATGTTTAAATAGTTTTATTGACTGCAGTAGTGATGTGAAGCAGAAAGCTGTTACTAAGGAGCAGATTGTGTCTTTGCTCGAACAGGCTGAATTGCATCCTGAAAAGGCTAAGAAGCAGGTTGCTCTTGCCCGGAGGCTTTCAGCTCATTTCAAGGTGAGGATTCCTTTGGAATGGCGTAGGCGTTTTTGCAAGGCTTGTAATGCTTTTTGGTTTATTGGCAGGAATTGCCGTGTGCGTACTCGTGAAAAGGGTGTTGTTATTACCTGTCTTGAGTGCGGTAAGATAAGGAGAGTTAAGAGGTGACTGTATGAAGGAAACTTGGTATTTTGTTACGATTTTGCTTGTATTGGGTGTTTTTGCTAGTTTTGCGTCTATGACTCCTACGGGTGCTTTTATTGTAAACTTGCCGCCTAGCTGGGATTATCCTGCTTCTGAATTTTCTGTTGATGATTCTTTGAATTTGAAATTGGATGATGCTTTTTTTGATCCTGATGGTGATTCTTTGTCTTATAGCGTTTCTGCTTCTCCCGGCGTTAATGCCGGCATTTATGATGGCGTGCTGGTCGTTTTTGGTGAGGGTCAGGTTACTGTTACTGCTACTGATGGTCATACTGTTGTGTCTAAGGTTTTGAAGGTTTATTAATGCAGATATTAGCAATGTTTTTTTTCTTATTTTAGAATGATTATTTTAATTTCTGTTTTTTGAGGTGTTCTTTTTGCAATAACAGCATGTAGATGAACGTGCATACTATTGCTAGTTCGAAGAATCCGTATATATGTATTGGAATGTGGATTATGTCTGCCATTCTTAGCACGGTTATTACTTCTTCTACTATGAATATTAGGACTGCTACAAAGATGATTTTCCAGGGTGTGAGGTATACTCTTCTATCTCTTATTGGTGTGCTGAATAGTTTTATGAATAATGCTACTGCGATTATTACTAATCCCAAGTTGTATAATGGTGCTGCCTGTGTTACGCTTGCTGCGAGGCTCATTCTGCGCAACCTCTGGTTATGTCAATTTGTTTTATGAGTGCCCATATGAAGAATACCAGTATGAAGCTTGGTATGACTTGCCTTAGCCAGGGTACGTCCCATATTCCGAATATTTTTAGTGCTCCCACTATTTCTGTAAGTGCGAAAAAAAGCAATGCGATGATTAATGGTGTCCATGCAGACAAATATTTTCTTTGTCCTGCTGTTTTGAACATTGTGAGTGCTATTATTCCTGCTATTATGCTTAGAAAGACTGCTGTCAGTGCTGATATGCCATATATCCACTCGTATACTGTTAGCATTCTTTTTTTACCTCTTTGTCTTTTTGTTTGGCTAGTTATATTTAAAAAGCTTTCGCCTGACTCTTTGTATTTTTGCAGGGTGTAACTTATAACTTTTTTATTTTGAATGGGCTTGCCATTAATATTGCTGATAGAATGGTGATGAATGGCCAGTATGTTTTCGGCAGGAGAAAGCTTGCTATTACTAGTAGGATTGCGTTGCAGGGTATTGGCATTCCTATGAAATATTTTTTTGGCATTATGTTGTATCTTGCCAGTCTGAATGCTCCTGCGCTGATGTTCAGGAAATACGCTATTATTGCGAATATTGTTGCGTTTTGCATGAAGCTGTAGATTATGGGTGCTGCTCCGAAGCTTATTATGTCTGATAATGAGTCTATTTCTGTTCCGAATTTTGTTGCTTTGCCTGCTCTTCTTGCAAGTCGTCCGTCAAGAAAATCGAATACTAGTGAGGCTCCTATCAGGGCTATTGCCATATTGTACCTGCCTGTTATGCTCAGTAGTATGCTTGCTAGTCCGCTTAGTAGGTTGAGCAGGGTTGCTGCATTGCCTAGTTTTAGTTCTTGTTTTAGGCTATAATGCTCGTTCCTGCTGATACTCTCTCCCCTTTTTTTGTTTTTGTTTCGCATTTTGGCATTATCAGGCACACTTGTGAGCCTAATAATATTTTTCCTATTCTTTGTCCTTTTTCTATTTTCTGCCCTTCTTCGATGAAAAGTCTTATTCTTCGCGCAAGGATTCCTGCTATTAGCACAACTTTGACAGGTCCTATTTTGCTGTTTATTGTTACTTGTGCATTTTCATTCTGCCATGCTCGTTTGGAAAATGCAGGTAGTTTTCTTCCCCGCTCGTATTTTATTTCAGTTACAGTTCCTTCAATGGGTGATCTTTGTACGTGCACGTCTAATGGGCTGAGGAATATTCTCATCATTGTTGCTGTCGGCATTCCTGTTGCGAATTGTATGAATCCTATTCCTTTTTTGATGTCAACTTCGTTTTTGACTGTTGATATCTCGATTATTTTTCCATCTGCAGGTGATACTATTCCATCTTCAGGTATTTGTCTTTCAGGGTCTCTGTTAAAGTATAGGTAAAAAATGGTAATCACTGCTGTTGATGCCAGTATTGCTTGTATCCACATAATAGTCGTTTAGTTGTATCCATTATTAAAGGTTATTGGCAACAACTTTTAAATACCGTCTTATAGTTTTTCCAGCTATGAAGATATTGCATTATAACGTCGGGCACGCTACTGGAATCTGCCAGGGATATCATGAATATATTTCAAAGGGCTGGAGATTTCCGTTATGCAATAGAAAGATGTTGGAGGAGATTTCCGGTTTCATTTCTTCTGTTGATGCTGATGTTGTTCATTTGCTTGAGATCAAGAATAAGCCGAGGAAGAACCAGTTTGAGATTTTTTCTTCATTATTGAATTATCCTGAATCTTTTTATTTTTGCAAAATCAACAAGATTATCAGCAAGATGCCGTTCATGCATGGAGGTACTGCTGTTTTCTCCAGGGTTCCTCTGAACAACGAGAAAGTTCATGATTTTTCTTCGGGCGTTAAGAGGAAGTTTCTTCAGCTGGATACGAAGGATGTTGCTTTTTTCTTTTTGCATCTTTCTCTTGGGAAAAGGGCGCGTAAAAAACAGATTGATGAAATTTCGTCAGTGGTGAAAAATTGCGGTAAAAAAATAGTTCTTGTTGGCGATTTTAACACTTTTGGGGGTTCTTCAGAGCTTGATATGTTGTTGAAGGAGTGTGATTTGAAATTGACTAATCTTGAGCACCTGCCTACTTTTCCTGCCTGGAATCCTTCTAAGGAGTTTGATTACATCATTACTTCAAGTGATATTAAAGTGAATTCTTTTAAGGTTCTTGAGAACAAGTTGGCTGATCACCTTCCTGTTTTGATTGATTTGGATTTGTAATGATGCACATATATTTTTATATGGATTCTTATCAACTGGTTTTATGAATATTTTGCTGGTCTTTTATTTGATGCTTCCTGCTTATTTTGCTAATATTGCTCCTGCCTTGTTTGGCAGGTTTTTCCCAAGGTTTCCGATGGATTTCGGTTTTTCTCTTGGCAAAATTCGTGTTTTCGGCGATAATAAGACCTGGAGTGGTTTTTTTTCAGGCGTTGTTATTGCTGTCATGATAGGTTTTCTATTGTCAAGGATTTATTGGCCTTTTGATTTTTCTGCTTTGTACTGGTCTGCTTTGCTCGGCTTTGGCGCTCTTTTGGGTGATGCTGTTAAGAGTTTTTTCAAGCGTCGTGTTAATATCGCGCCTGGTAAGTCCTGGATTCCTTTTGACCAGATTGATTTTTCTATAGGCGCGCTTTTATTTGGCAGTTTTGTGTTTTTCCCTGGCTGGTTGTATGCTGTTCTTGTTGTTGTTATTAGCGCTTTGGGTCACATTTTGATTAATCATCTTGGTTATTTTCTTGGTGTTCAGAAGAACAAGTGGTAGATTAGGATTATTATTGCGTATACTATTACCGCGATGATATTTTTGCTTTTTTCATTTAGTGTTCCTGTGGGCACATAATACAGGAATATTGGTATTTGTGTTGCTGGCTTCAATATTGCAGGTATTGCGAGTAATGTCATTGCTCCTATTGGGTGTTTGAAGTTTGTCGCGTAGAGGAGTACGAACAAGATTATTCCTGAGATTATTGCTAGTATTGGAATTTTCCAGAGCATTACGCTTAGGATGACTCCGAGCATTGCATGTTGTAATAGTTGGAAGTATTTTTGTCCTGGTTTTATTTCGTTTTTTGCCAGGTGTGCTGCTATGATTCCTGCAAGTATTCCTGTTATCGGTATTAGTGCTGCAAGTGTGCCCATTCAGAATGTCCCCATTGTACTATTAAATCAACGCCTAGCCTGTTTACTTCTAATGGTGCGTCGCAGGCTCCCCAGCAGCTTCCCAACCATATGATGATTTTGGCTTTGGTTCTTTTTTGGAGTTCTTTTGCTATCTCTCCTGCTTGTGGTTTAAGTCCGTCTGGTAGTTGTATGCATACTGTTTTTGCTTTTTCTGCTTTTATCTTGTTTTGCACCGCGTCCAGTTCCAAATCGTAGTTTTCGAGCATTTTAAAAACGCCCCCGGTGAGACTCGAACTCACGACCCACTGATTAACAGTCAGTTACTCTACCGGCTGAGCTACGGGGGCTTAAGGGTTGCTCATTTAGAAGGCATTTAAATATGTTTTGCTCGCTATATAAAGCTGAGTGAGGTTTCTTTTGTTTGATGAACCGATGGCAGAACGCCATAAGGTCAGATTTTTGAACCCTGCCACTTCCAGGCGGTAATTCGCTGCATTTCGGGATATGGAACCAGCGAGCCCGTGATTCTTTAAAAGCAGCAATACTGAGTTGAGAAATGAGCAACTTTTGCTTTTGATTTCTATTCGGGGATAGTATGGTTGCTTTCTGTGTTGTCTGGATAATATTACGCATCCATCTGTGTCGAATAGTCCTCTGATAAAAGCTAATTGCCGACGTTTTGATTTTAATACAAAATCAGGAATTTTGAGTAAAGAATATTTATTGCCAACGGGAATTTCTAGTTTTTGAAGTTTTTTGAATAATTTTTTATCGCTGAATTTTATGAAGATTGTGTTTTCATCTTTTCTTTCATGAGCCTTGATGAATTTTCCAAAGACTTGGTAAAAAAGATGGGGAACATGACGTTTCATGTAATCATTATCTTTCAGGCTGTTGCCTGAGCAGTAAACGTAATATTTTACTTGGGAATTTGAGCCTGATAAACAGCCGTCTCCGCACATTATTCCTAGAAGTTCAGCCATAGCGTAATCTTTTTTCATTCAGAATATGTGGCTCATTCTATTTATATCCGTTATGCACAGTTGTCCAGTGCTTTTTTTGTCCAGTGAGTGTTGTCGGGAAAAATGTGGAATATTTGCAAGTTATCCAGTGATTGTTTTCAAGCGTTAGATTTATATACGTAAAGAGTAATCTTGTGTTTGAAAAAAGATGGTGCAAAAACTTTCAATAATGATTTTTGGTTTGATAGCTCTTGTTGCTATTGGCGGCATTATTCT
>JBFYLW010000091.1:0-3126 GCA_041305185.1 Nanobdellota archaeon | reverse complement strand
AAATTCTGAGAAGCATTCCCGAGAACCTGACAGAGGAGGAGGCTCAGTTAATCAAGGATATTGAGACAAAAGGCGTTCCTGGAATTAATAACGGCAAGAAAACTGATCACGATGTGAAGTCTCCTGAGTTATTTCTGAAAAATAAGTGTAAAAAGTTGATTGTTGAAGCTCCTGAAAACTTGCGGGATAAGTATTTGTCGCTTGAAAAAGCTCTTGAGTTGTTCCACATTTTCCTTACTTCTGAGGACGTTAACAACATTTGTTATTCTGTTATGCTTAAGGATGCTGTTTACAAGTGTCTTATTCCTGCTTTGGTCAGGCTTGAAGACAAATTAGTTTCTATGGGCGAACAGTACAAGGATATGCCTATGCCTGGCAGGACTCATGGCCAGCACGCTATTCCTACTACTGTTGGCAAGGAATTGATGATTTTTTGTGAACGGGTTGCTAAGCAGTTGAAAGGTTTGACTGAAATTAGTTTGGAAGGCAAGTTGAATGGCGCGATTGGAAACTACAGCTCGTTTTATGCCGTTAGGCCTGAAGTTAATTGGCCTAAGTTTAGCAAGGCTTTTGTTGAGTCTTTTGGTCTTAAGCACAATCCGTTTACTACGCAGATTGAGCCTCATGATAGTATGGCTGATTTGTTTAACAAGATTGCTCACATCAACACTATTCTTCTTGGCACTGATCAGGATATGTGGGGTTACATTAGTGATGGGTATTTTGTTCAGAAGAAGGAAGAAGGCGTTGTTGGCTCATCTACTATGCCTCAGAAGATTAATCCTATTAAGTTTGAGAATAGTGAGACTAATCTTGGTATTGCTAATGCTTTGTTGCATTATTTTGCGACAAAACTGCCTGTTTCGCGTTTCCAGCGTGATTTGAGTGATAGTGCTGCTCAGCGTTGGATTGGCACTGCTTTGGCTGCTTGCTTGTTGTCTTACAAGAATACTTTGCGCGGCTTGAATAAAGCTGAACCTTATAAGGAAAAGCTTGATGAAGAGCTTGATAAGCATTGGGAGGTTTTGGCAGAGCCTATTCAGCAATTGTTAAGGTTTGAAGGTGTCTCTGGCGCGTATGATCTTTTAAAAAGTATGACGCAGGGAAGAAGATGGACTCGGGAAGATGTTGTTAGGTTTGCCATATCAGCGCCTGTGCGTTTTGAGGCTCATGACAAGCTCAAGTTTTTGACGCCGTTTAATTACCTTGGTATTGCTCCTGAGCTTACTGTTGAAAGTATTGAGCGTGTGAAAGGAATTTTAGCTGAGGTGAAGACTTATGAGTGAAGGGCATTTCAAAGGTCGCGATATTGTTTCGATTGACCATTTTACTACGGATGAGATTGTTTGGTTTTTGGATCAGACTCAAAAGTTTAAGGATGCTAAGAAGAATAATGAGTTTGGTTATAGCAAATTGTTGAAAGATCGCGTGATGGGTTATGCGTTTTTCGAGGCGAGTACTAGGACTCGTTTGAGTTTTATGCGTGCTGCCCGCAAGCAGGGTATGGACAGGATTGGTTTTGGCAAGGCTGAGGGCACGAGTTTGGAAAAGGATGAGTCTTTGCATCATAGTATTGAGATGCTTGCTCAGTATGAGGCTGATGTTTTGGTTATTCGTAATAAGTCTGAGGGTGCTGCTCAGTTTGCTGCTGACAAGCTTGACATTCCTGTTATTAATGCTGGTGATGGCAGGCACGAGCATCCTACTCAGACCATTCTTGATTTGTATTCTATTAGGGAAACGCAGGGGAGGCTGGAAAATCTTAATATTGCGATGATTGGTGATTTGAAGAATGGCAGGACTGTTCATTCTTTGATTAAGGCTTTGAGGCGTTTTCCTGGCAATAAGTTTTTCCTTGTCAGTCCGCCTCAGCTGGCAATGCCTGCTGAGTATGTTCACAGTGAGGGTCATCCTGGCTCATTGGAGGACATTGCTATTTGTTATACTCCTGAAGAGGCGCTTGAGCAGGCTGATATTGGTTATGTTACGCGTGTTCAGAAGGAGAGGATTGCTGATGATAAGGAGAGAAGGGCTGTTCTTGGCGCTATTCAAGTTAAACAGAGTTCTTTGAGAAATGTCAGGCCTAATCTGAAATTGCTGCACCCGTTGCCTATTGATGCAGAAAATCCTGAGATTGAAAAAACTCTTTATCGCACTCATCCACAGCACATTTACTTCTTTAAGCAGGCTGGAAACGGGCTTTACTCACGAGAGGTTGAGCTGTGCGCAGTTGTTGGAGTTATTGGTGAGGATTTTGAAGGTAAAGGTTACGTTCCTCCTGAGCGTTCTGACAAGAATGTGATGATTCCTTTGCCGATTAGAGAAAAAATTGGTGATGAGAAGGAGAGAAAGTTTGTTTACAGCATTGATAACGGTGTTGTTATTGACCATGTTCCTCCTGGTCAGGTTATCAGGATTTACAGGGAGCTCAAGTTGGAAAATGCTGGTGGCGAGGTAATTTTTGCTGATAACCTGCGCACCGGCCGTCAAGGTATGGAACGAAAAGGTTTGATTAAGCTTGTTAATCATCAGCTTTCCCCAGAGGAGTTCAAGACTCTTGCTATTTTGTGCCCTGAAGCAACTGTGAGCATTATCAATGGCGGAAAAGTCAAAGAAAAGTATAATGTTCAATTGCCTGACAAAGTTGAGGGTTTGCTGGAATGCCAGAATGATAGCTGCATTTCGAGAAACCCAAGAGAGGATGCTCCTGCAGTGTTTTATACTTCGAGCAGGAGTCCTGCAATATTGTCCTGCCATTACTGCGATACTAGGCACAGTTTGGAGCGGGGTAATATCAAGATTATTTTGAAATAGTTTTTATACTCTCTTCTTTTTTTCTTTTTTTATGCTTAAGCTCGCTACAAACATTTATGCTATCGACTTGTGTATTTACCTGTCAGACATAAATACTTTAGTTATCTCTGATTTGCATCTCGGATATGAGGAATCTTTGCAGAAGCGCGGTGTTCTTGTTCCTAAGTCAATGTTTAAGCAGATTATTAGGCGTTTGGACTGGATTCTTAAGCAGGTTCCTGTTGAGAAAGTTATTCTGAATGGCGATATCAAGCACGAGTTCGGGACTATCAGCGTTCAGGAATGGCGTGAAGTGCTCAGATTGATTGAGTA
>JBFYLW010000090.1:0-2606 GCA_041305185.1 Nanobdellota archaeon | reverse complement strand
AAACGTTACAGCGTTAAAGTGGACTTAACCATAACAAATGAAGGCAGGGAAATCGATTTTTACTTTTTTAATGATATAAAAAGTGGCAGAGCCAAGAGTAAATATCCGGGAAGAGAAGGTGGCTTGAGAAAGATATCAAGTTTGGTAGATAAAATGTGGCAAGAGACTAATGGCGTTACTTTAGTTAAATATTTGAAAACATAAAAGTCAATTTTTGCTTACAACTAGGCGTTTAATGGACTTCAAATCCAGATTTCTCCTTCACAACCCATATTAAAACCACTTACATTACTATTTCTAGAAACAAATGCCGGAGGTGATAAAGAAAAACAGGAGGGAAAACATCCCTCCAAATCAAACTCAGTGCCTCAAACGTGCTCTGCCCCGGAAGGGGCGGAAGCACCAACCTGCCCCTTAACAGACTTCGCAACAGAAACACCAAGAATATCAGACAATTTCTCAAAAGAAACTTTTCTAATATCACCCAAATCCTTAAGCCCTGCATGGAACAATTTCCTAGCACGAACACGACCAATACCTTCCAAACGAATCAAAGGCAACAATTCCTCCCTGACACCGTACTTCAAACGCAAACGAACCTTCATAATCTCCTTCAACAAAGGCTGATACTGCATCAAACGAGCAAGCTCATTACAAGCATACAACAACCAATCAGCATTATCAATCTTAACACGAGTCTCACCAGGACGGCAGTCATAATGCTCCATAATCCACTCCTCATCCTTCTCATCAATCCAATCCTCAAGCATGAAAGCAGTCTTCAAAGAATTAAGCCAATCATCATACTCAGGCTCAAACATGCTCGGCTCGTGCTCCAACAAATTAGGCTCAAGCAAAGCATACTTCTGCTCAACCTCCTCAAACTCCTTCTGCTTCACACGCAACAAAGGACGCATCTCCAAAGTATTCGAAACAGCATGCAGGAAAGAAACAGATTTCAGCTTAACACGAGTAGCCCTTTCAAGCCTGTTCAACAAATTAAAAGCAGTCAAAGGATCAATATACAATTCAGCAACACGCTTGCCCAAAGCAGTAGCGCGATAACCCTCCTGAACATCCTGCAAAAAACCCCAATCAACCAATAAATCAAGAATTTTGTCAATAATACGAGCCATACGCGACTCATCCTTATACTGATGAGCCCAAAAAGTCCTGCCAAAAAATTCCAGAATAGAATCACGAGAAGACATAATCCTTGAACTAATCAAAGAAAGCAAGTACATCCTCAAAACAGGCTCGACAGCAAGCTTACTGTAAATATCCTCAGGAACACCCTTCAAATAATGCTCAATAATGTAATCCCTATCAGTTTCAGTCTGGCAAATAACAATAGACTCGCCATAAGTATCAAATTTAGGGCGGCCAGCACGACCAGCCATCTGCAAAAACTCCAAAACAGGAATGTGCGTCATCCCATGCGCAGTAAAACGACGAACATCACGAATAATTGTACGGAAAGCAGGCAAATCAACGCCAGCGGCAAGCGTTGGAGTGCAACAAATAATCTTCACAACACCAGCACGAAAAGCATCCTCAACCAACTCCTTCTGTTTATGATGCAAACCAGCATGATGAAAAGCAATACCGCGCTTAACACAAACAGACAAACGCTCACACTGCTTAGTAGGACGGGAAAGAACTTTCAAAACACTCTCAGACAATTTGTCAAGCTCACCGCCCTTCAACGGAGACTTCTTGCTTATATCCTCAGCAACCTTCTCAGCAGAACGCTTAGCATTAACAAAAACCAAAGCCTGCTTCTTCATCTCAACAGTATCCAAAGCAAGATTAATCACAGGATCAGAGGTCTTTTCAGCAATTTTCATATTAAAAAATCAAGAAAAGTAAACTATAAAAGAATAGCGGGTTTAGTTAATACAATTAGGACCGACACGCAATCCGCCCACATAAACAGTATCGCCAACAACCTTTTGGGAATCAACCAAAGCCTTCTTGTAAGCAACCACTGCAAACTTGTAAGAAAGATAACATTCATCATAACTTGTGCCATCAAAAAGACCGACAGTAAAACAGCAACCAGTATTTTTAACAGGATTGTAACCACAACCAGACATCTGATAAGGATCACACGTAGAAAACTGACCTGAAGCAGTAGGCTGTTTAATCAAAACATACAAAGCAACAACTGCAGAAATAACAACTGCAAGCAAAACCAACATCACCAGCTTTTTCATATAGGCTACTATACATATTCTCCTTTATATGCGTTTCGCTTACGTAACGTTTAAAAAGCACCATATTCCCCACAAATGCCAAGGGCCCGTAGCTTAGTTCGGTGGAGCACTCGACTGATAACTGCCAAACAGGCTAGACATCGAGCGGTCCCGTGTTCAAATCACGGCGGGCCCATTTTTTTTCAGCAATCCTTTTAAACAAATACCTGTTTTTCACACGAGGGTGGGTGAATGGAATACAGCTACGATATAGCACATGAATATGATCTGAAATGCATAGAATACCTTGACGGAATATTTACGCCATACTTGAAAAACACAATAGAGCGCACTACAGTAAAAGGCTTGAAAAATCTTAAAGAAATACCGGCAGACAACTCAGTAGTTCTA
>JBFYLW010000089.1:0-8334 GCA_041305185.1 Nanobdellota archaeon | reverse complement strand
TGAAGAGAAGAAATAATTATCTGGTTTTTTTCTTGGTTCTTGCTTGTTTTTTTGGTTTCTTGATGAATTTGTATGCTAACAATATAGTTATGATTAGAAATGTTATGAATATGATGGATATTATGAGGGTTGTGTTTTTTGGTTTTTCTGAAGTTTCTTGAGTCTTTTTGTCTACGCTGACTTTAATCTTATTCTTTGGGTCTTTTATTGTTGTTTTAGCTGCACCTGTGAATCCTATTGCGTTCTGTACATAGTCAGGAAATTCATCAGGTCCTATGAAAAGCAACGGGATGTCTTTTTCTATTGCATAATCTCTTGCTTCTTTAACAGAAGCATAATCGTACATGTTTGTTATTGCAACTTCTTCTGCTGTCTGCCAGAATGCTTGTGCTATTTGTGCCGATAAATATTTGTCATCGTAATCAAATCTTATTACTTCTATATTTTTTTCTCTTAGAGCGTCTTCTGCTGAGCTTGGGACGTAGCCATAATCGCCGATGATGTATATTCTTTTAACATCTGGTGTTTGTTCTTCCAGCGTGTATGATTCTGCACTGATATGGTTTCCTAAAACGTCTGCAAGTGCTTTGTGGAGTGGGTCGTTTGATAATACTGCTGATTTCTTGTGGTTGAGTATTGCGTATATTGTATACTCTCCTGGCTCTTCGAAGTTGAAATTGTATTTTATGCTGTTTGTTGTTTCTTTTGAGTCGAATGATGGAAGAACTGCTTTGATGTTTTTTGGTGTTATTAGGGTTACATTGTACGTTTCCTGGTAAGTGTTTAATGTGTATGTAACTTCATCTTGAGGCAATTCAAATTCAAAATCAACTCCTGCTTGAATTTGTTCTTTTTCCTCAACTACAAATGTCGGGTTGATAGCAGTTATTTCCTTTCCGAATCCTTGTTTTATTTCGTTGCTTATTTGTTTTGCTGCTTCGTTTTCATCAAAGCTTTTTGATTTATGGATTTCAAGTATTTTTGCAGAGTCTTCCTTGTTCAGCAATGTTCTGTATTTTACTTTTGCTTTATCAGAAGACATGTCAATTAACAGAGTGTTTTTGTTTGTTCCTGTCTGTGCAGGGGCGTTTTCATTGGATGCTGCTTCTTCTATTTTTTCTTTGTCACAGAGCTTGTTGCAGGAATAGATTTCAGTTAAGTCTGTTTCTTTGTTTTCATCAATAATCTTTGCATAGACTAAACAGCCTTTTTTTGCATAAACGCAGGTATTATCAAGCACTTTCCAGGTTATATCAAAGTTTTTCCAGCCTTCCTCTTCAGATAGGTAGACTTCGCTGAAAGCGTGGTAACCATAGTTTGTTTCTCTGAATATGTATTTTTGGATTAGGCTGCTTTCATCATATGCCACGCTTACGCGCCTTGTTGGTATCTGGTATGAGTTTGCGAATGATACTGCTATTGTTGCGAAATCTGAGCAGACTCCTTTTTTGGTTTCAAGGATTTTATAGTCTGAGTCGTGCCATGCCTCACAGCTTTCTTGAATTTCTGGGACACAGCTGTGATCATATGTTATCATGGGTGATTCTTTTGATCTTACCCTGCTGATTACTTGTTTTAATACTGTTTTCTTTTCATTGCTGGTGATCGGAAAAGAATACGTTCTTAGTTTTGTTTCACCTGGGTGAATATTCACATAACCTTTGTAGGCTTCAGTCTTGCCTTGATCTTTTAGCCAGGAGTATATTTTTTTTGTGGAGACGTAATTTTCATATCCTTTTGGTATTTCAAAAGGTTCGTATTGTGGTTTTAGTGTTAAAGACAACTTTACGTTTTCTTTGCCTGTGATATCCTGTGTTATTGTTTTGTATCCTGTTGCTGATATTTTCAGCTTGCCTTCTTTATTTACACTAATTACGTCATCTATAACTCCTTTTGAGTTAGTTACGCCGATTATTTTGTCGTTTAGATAAACAACAGCTCTGTTTATCGGTTGGCCCGTGTAAAAATCCTTCACTTGAAGTTCAAATTTTATGTTGGTTTTTTCTTCAGTCAAGTTATCAATCGGTTTTTTCCAGTCTTCACTGAAAGTGTAGCAATTAAATGGCGGGAATTCTTTTCCTTTGTTTTCAAAGTATTCTTTTTCTGTTTCTTTTCCATTTACTAATAGGTTGAATTCTTTGACTTGCATTATATAGCCGTGTTTTAGCTCTGGCAAGTCATACAGGTATCCTTTTTGCATGTATTTGGAGTCCAGGGTCCAAATCATCAGTTTAAAGTTGTTTGTGAAGTCTGGAAGGTAGAATGATTTGTCCAGCACAGTGTCAAAGGGCACATAAAATGTTTCCTGCAAACGTTTTCCTTTATTATCGCAGACCGCTTCTTCTGAATAAATTTTTGCTGAATAGCCTTTTGGAAGATTTTTGAGATCAATTCCTATTCTCCTGTTCAGGTTTATGTTTATCGGTTTTGTTTCTTCATTTGAGAAAGCCAGTATTCCTCTGTTTAATGATGTGCTGCCGGAGTCTTGCGTTAATTCTATTGATGTGAATTGTTTACCTTTTGCGTGTGGATCGTTCAGGTATTCATAATTGTTGAGTTCTTTCCTAAGATTATCGCGCCAGAGCAGGTAGCCTTCGGGTGAGTTTACAGTGATTGTTATTTCATTGCCTAGGTCTTCTGTGAAATTCAGTATTGTTGTTCCTCTGGAGAAGCTGAAACATTTCATGATTGGATAATTGAGATCTTTGCTAGGTATTCTTTCAATTTTTTTTCCGTTAATATAAATTTCAAATTCATCAACTGTTATTGTGTCTCCGTTTTTCAGGACTACTGGACCGTATTTGTACATTAATTTCTGCTCGCCTTTGTGAAATTTTCCATCTAATGTTATTTCATAATCGTTTGTGAAGTCTGGAAGGTAAACGAAGTCGCGGTTGGTTGTTTCATCCAGGTTTGTGAAAAATGTGTCTGAAATTGTTATTTCTTCTGTGCCTATTGTTTCTTTGTAGCAGTGTTTTTCTTCTGAAAATATTGATAGGTCGTATTTTTCAGGCATGTTCTTCCTTACTAAATTTACTTTTTTGTTCAGGTATACTTTTACTGGTTTGTCTTCTTCTGATGAGACTTGTATGCTTCCCCAGGTTTCCAGATTTTCTCCTACTGGATAACCATCAGGTTGTGTGAAATAAATAGTGGCGCGGCCATTTTCATCTAATTCAACGTTGTAATTTTTGATATCACTTCCGCTGTCTTTCATTATTCCTATTGGAGAGTCTATTGTTATGGTTACTGCAGTTGCGATTGTTGGAAAGAGCAGGATTGCCAGTGTTATTACTAGAATTTTTTTCATTTTTGCCCCAATAAATATCCTTTTGAGCCCATATAAATATTGCGGTTAAAAGAGATGATTTAATAGAAACCTTCCAATAAATTTCTGTTATTTATGGAATTTTTCCAATTATGATATTAGTTTTAGTTTTCCTGTGACTGCATCGATTTTTTCTTCTTTGTCTGGTCCGATTCCTACGCATGTCGCAGTTCCTGGTTCAAGGTGTGTGTGTCCTGCATCTGTTATGAGTGCTGCTACGAGTCCTGCGTCTTCTGCTATTTGTTTGTACTTGTATAATTCTTCTTTGTCTTTTACTTTCAGGATTACTTTTTTCATTCCTTGGTCCTGCCATTTTTTTATGTCGTCTTTGTGCGATTTTAGAACAGCAGCTACAGATGCGTGGCTGGCTTGTGCCGACATTTTTCCTCTTGTCAGCTTCAAATCATCTCTTACGAGAATTACTTGTTTGTATTCCATAACATTGTTTTAAAGAGTCTTGGTTAAAAATTTATCCGTATTCACCGCGTATTCCTTGCGGGAAGATGAATTCTTTTCTTTTTTGGCAGTTTAGGGTTTCTTGGCCGTTGACTATTGAGGTGTACCATTCTTTTTCAAGGAGTTTTGGTTTTAGTTTTTCCATCATTCCAGTTCTGTCTAAGGGTGTTCGCAGGTAGCAGTAGATGTCTCCTCCTATCGGGCCTGTCATTCCTCCTGGTGCTTTTGGCAGTGCTCTGCTGCTTGGCGGGAACCATCCTGTTACTTCATACATTGGTCCTGATACTGGGACTGCGTAGCATGAGAACATGTCTTTTGGTTGTGCTATTGTAGGGTATAAGTCTGCCCAGCATTGTGCTGATTCGTATATTGTTCCGTAAGTGCCTTTGAAGAATATCATGAAGGGAGTGTCGCCGCCTATTGTTTCTGTTGGTCCTGCGGGGAATTCCATGGCTGGCATTCCTGGCTTGTATGGTGGAATCTTGTATGTTTGCGCTATTCCTTCGTCGTATACTCCTATTCCCATTTGTGTTATTGTTCCTTTGAGGAGTATCAGGAGTCCGATTAGTGCAACTATTGCGATTATGCCTAAGAAGATTAGTGGGATTTTTGTTTGTGCTTTCATAAAAATAAATTAAAAAAAATTAAATTTATTGCGGGAAGGGGAATGTCTTCGCGCTTATCCAGCAGACTGGAACTCTGACTCCGTTTATTATTGTGGACGTCCAGGCGTATTTGGCAGTGCTTACTTTTCCGTCTACGAGCTTCAATAATATTAGCTCTCTGTTTAGGTCTTCACTGCTTCTGCCTGGCATTGTTTGTTCTGCTCCTACGCTGTTCATGTAGAGATATAAGTCTCCTCCCATTTTTCCATAGTAGTCTTTTGTTGGTCTTGGTTCTGCTGCGCTGTCTGATGGGTATCTTCCTACTGCGCCCAGTGTTGGTCCTTTGCTTGGAACTGAGTAAATGTTGAATAAGTCGTGTGGTACTCCTATTCCTGCCAGCATGAGGTCGTTTTCGCATCCGTATGCGTCTTCGAGTGTTGCGAATCCGCTTCTGCTTCCTTCTTGGTATTTTGCGCTTACGACTATGACTGGTGTTCTTGTTCCACGTGTTACTGCTGTCGGATAATTGTTGTAAGCAGGATATGCTATTTGTGGCTCGTATGGTGTTTCAGAGCCTCTTGAACGTATGAATGTTGGCATTGGGTATGGTGTCACTATTCCCTGGTCTGGGAATGTTTCTGTTCCGTATGAGTCTCCTATTGAAAGGTCTGTTAGGTATGCGCCTTCCATTTTGCTTGCCCGCGTGAATAACAGCACGAGTCCTATGACTGCAATTATTGCTACGACTCCTAAAATCACGAGTCCGATTCCGATTTGTCCTTTTTTCATTTTTATCTACCTCCGATTATTGATAGGGAAATGGATTGTATGCTGCTTCTGGCGGATTGCATAGTATTGGCAGTTGTACTCCTGCTGGTGCTATTCTGTCGCTTTCAAGGAAGCATGCTATTGGTCTTCTTTTGAAATAGTCCATGTATACTCCTGGCACGCTTTCTGGTGGTACTGCAAAGCATCTGAACTGTTTTGAATTTGTCCATTGCAGTACGTCGAGGAATCCGCCTTCTGTTATTGTGTGATAGGGGCACCAGCTTTCTGCTGATTCGAGGTTTGGTGCGAACGCGAACACATTGCCCCAGTTTAGTGGTCCTGTCTGGAGCACGTATGGTTTGTCATAGTATGGTCCATAGTATGCTCCGCTTGGCGTTTTTTTGATTAGAAATATTAGTCCTATTAGTGCTATGATTGCTATTACTCCCAATAAAATTAGTGCTACTTTCAGTTGTCCTCTTTTCATGTTCACCAGCTTTTTAGTAGTTAAATGAGAAAAGTGTATATAAATTTAGCGTTTCTCTGTTATCTCTTTAAGTAAGTCTTGTATGAACTGTTCTGTTTTTACCGGTCCGGATACTTTGTTGTCTCTGGTTCTCACTTGTAGGGCGTTGCTTTGTTGTTCTTTTTCCCCGTAGACTAATATATAGTTTACCTGCTCGACTTGTGCGTTTCTTACTTTTTTGTTGATTGTTTCTGCTGAATTGTCGAGTGTTGCTCTTATGTGGTGTTTTCCCAGTTCATCTACGAGTTTTTGTGCGTCTTTGACAAACCTATCTGCTACTGTTAGCACCCTGACTTGTTCAGGTGACAGCCAGAGTGGGAATTTGCCTGCATAATGTTCTACTAGTATTCCTATGAATCTTTCCATTGCTCCGTATATTACTCGGTGTATCATTATCGGTCTGTGTTTTTGTCCATCTGGTCCTTCATATTCAAGGTTGAATCTGTCTGGAAGCGACATGTCAAGCTGTATTGTTGCGCATTGCCAGGTTCTTCCTATTGCGTCTTTTATGTGAAAGTCTATTTTTGGTCCGTAGAATGCTCCGTCTCCTTCATTTATTTTGTATTGAATATCGCAGGATTTCAATGCTTTTTCTAATTGTTCTGTTGTGAAGTTCCATTGTTCTTCTGTTCCTATTGATTTTTCAGGTCTTGTTGATAGTTCTACTTTGTAGCTTAGTCCGAATGTTTTGTAGAATTTGTCAACCAGGTTTATTACGCCGAGAACTTCGTCTTTTATTTGTTCTTTTGTCATGAATATGTGAGCATCGTCTTGGTGGAAACATCTGACTCTGAATAGTCCTGAGAGAACTCCTGATAGTTCATGCCTGTGCACCAGTCCTATTTCTCCCTGCCTTATTGGAAGGTCTCTGTAGCTTCTTGTTTTTGTTTTGAACAGTAGCATTCCTCCAGGACAGTTCATTGGTTTTATTGCATAGTCATATTCATCTATTTTTGTTGTGTACATGTTTTGTCTGTAGTTCGCCCAGTGTCCGCTTGTTTCCCATAATGTTTTGTTTAGTATTATGGGTGTTTTGACTTCTATGTATCCTGCTTTTTCATGTTCTTCTCTCCAAAAATTCATGAGAGTGTTCCATATTATCATTCCTTTGTTATGGAAGAATGGCATTCCTGGTGCTTCTTCGTGGAAGCTGTACAGGTCGAGTATTTTTCCTATTTTTCTGTGGTCTCTTTTTTCTACCTCTTCCATAAGTTTTTCGTATTCGTGCAGTTCTTTCGTGCTTGGAAAGGAAATTCCATAGATTCTTGCTAATTGTTTGTTTTTTGAGTCTCCTTTCCAGAATGCTGCTGCTATTTTTGTGAGCTTGAATGCTTTTATGTAGCCTGTGCTTGGCACGTGTGGTCCTTCGCATAAATCAACAAAGTCTCCTGATTTGTATGCTGTTAGTTTGAGTCCTTTTTTCTCGTATTCTTCTGCCATTTCCATTTTGTATGGGTTGTCGCCTTCGAATTTTTTTATGTCTGCTAGCGTGCATTCTTTTCTTTCAAACGGATAATTGGCATTGATGATTTCTTGTGCTTTTGTTTCTATTTTTGGAAAGTCTTCTGGCGTGATTTTCAAATCGTCAAAATCGTAATAGAATCCTTCTTCTACTGCCGGCCCGATTGTTGGTTTTGCTTCTGGAAATAATTGTTTGACTGCTTGTGCGAAGATGTGGGCTGTGCTGTGCCTGAATGTTTCTTTTCCTTTTTCGTCTGAGAATGTGAGTATTTTGATTTTGCAGTCTTTTTCTATCACCCTGCTTAAATCTCTTACTTCTCCTTCTATTTGTATTGCGAGTGCTTCTTTTGCGAGTTTTGGGCCTATGGCTTGTGCTGCCTGCATTCCTGTGCTTTTGTCTGGCAGCTGCAAAACTTTTCCGTCTGGCAGTGTTAGTTTTAGCATATCATTTTTGTTATTATGCGTGATTTAAAAATGTTTTTGTTAACAAAGTTTTATATATTGTTTAGGGTGCAGAATTGTTATGGAGTTCCTTGACGTTGTTGATGATTATGATGAGGTTGTTAGTTCTGCTTCTGCTGATGAGGTTTATGAGAAGCGTTTGAATCATCGTATTGCTCACGTTTTGATTTTTAACAGTAAGGGTGAGTTGTTGTTGCAGATGCGTTCTGCCATGAAGAAGTTTTGCCCTGGTCATTGGGTTACTTCTGCCGGCGGTCACGTGCAGAAGGGCGAGAGTTATGAGCAGGCTGCCAAGCGCGAATTAAAAGAAGAGCTTGGCATCGATGTTCCTTTGACTTTGCTTGACGAGTGTGCTTATGATCATTATAAGATGCGCAAGTTTTTGCATGTTTTCAGGGGAATTCACGAGGGTCCTTTCAAGTTTGATGTTGAAGAGGTTGCCGGCAGCAGGTTTTTTTCTGTTGAGGATGTGAGGGATATGGTGAAGAAGAACCAGTTGATTCATCCTGAGCTGGCTCACGTGATTGAACGTTTGTATCCTTAATATATCTACTAGACAGTGATTAAAAAACATAACATTTATAAAGCCTTTCCATCATACTCGTCGTATGGGCGAAATTTTGATTTTGGAAAGGCTCGTGAATAGAATTGTAAAAAGCTGTGCTTCAGGTCTTGTTTTATGCGGCAAAAGAGACTGCATGAGGCTTGGAGACCGCGACCATGATCTT
>JBFYLW010000088.1:0-4246 GCA_041305185.1 Nanobdellota archaeon | reverse complement strand
GCAGTTCGATTGATAAGGAAGTATAAGCTTTGGCGTCAGGGTTTGTGAAGTTTTTTATGAGTTCTGTTAGCGGGTTTGTATGATTGTTGTGCGTGAAGCTCATAAGAGTCTGCGCAATCGTGTTATTTTTAAATCTTTCCAAAAAATCTACTGAAAAGTAGTTACAATCCTCTGAAGGAAGCAGCACACGTTTCGTAATCACTCGACTTGCGATGGTGCAAGAATCTGTTCTTAAGAATGATGTGCTTGCTTAATTATTTTTCAACTTTAAGCTTTTCTTCTACCAGTTTTTTGAGAGTGCTGATGTAGAGACTTATTTGTACTTCCTTCTTTTTCCAGTCATCGTAGCTGACGGGTGTTCCGTGATAGTGAACTCCGTTTCGCTTGGTCCGGATTTCTTCAAGGAATCCCCAGTCAAAATCTAGTTCAGGATGTTTCTCGCACAAATATGAAAAAAGACATTGGTGCTTGTCGCTTTTAATGCGGTCAAACCGCAAAAATGCATCGGTAAATTGGTGCAGTGCATCATAGTATAAGGTGTAAATAACTGTCCATTCGATGGAATCGTGCGGCGTTATTGGAATGAGTTTTTGTGCCTGCCTCAACATTGCGAGTCCGATATCAATCATCGTTCGTATCTCTTTAAGGTCAGGCTCGCTTTGGTCTTTGTAAAAGCCATCATTCTCACAAGACTCAAACACTTCTTTGCTGGTTTTATACTGAGGCATTTTCGCTCACCTGAACCAAATCATCAATTCTTCCCTTGATTCGGTATCCATTAATAATGTTTTGGAGAAGCCCTGGGCTGAATTTTCTCAATTCTACCTCATTCTTTACCGTAAATACCTGAATTTCTCTTTTTAATGCAGTTTCGTAAGTTGCTATGTCTAATTTATCATCATTTCCGTAAATAAACAAGTCAATATCGCTTTCTGAGTACCAGTCCCATCGTGAAAAGCTGCCGAATAAGATGATTACTTTTGCATCTGCCAGCGAAGCCAGATGATCCAAAAATCCTGTGCGGCAGAGTTGGGTGAGCGCATATATTTTTTTGCAGTTCTGGTATGCGGGGTTCTCAAAATTTCCACGATAATATGGCATTTTGTTTTCAGGCTTGATATGAAGAATGATTCCTTCTCTGACAAGTTTGGCAAGCCATTTAACAGCGTTGCTCCTGCTGATTTTGGCTGCTTTTAGAATTTGCTCGAAATGCCAGTGTTTTGAAGACTCGTTAAAGAATAATCCAACAATAGTTTCTTCCTTACTCGCCATAATAGTTCTGATAAACAGAACTATTATTTAAAGCTTATGATGTGAAAAGCAGAGCTTTAGCAATTAGTGGAAAATTACGGGTTCTAGTTATAAGCCCACACCGATTATTTTCAATGCTATTATCGACGAGAACAGTAATAAGCCTCCGACGGGAGTTGCACCCGCGACCTCCACCTTACCAAGGTGGCGCAATGGCTACTATGCTACGGAGGCATAGTAAGTGGTTTCTATGTTCTTTTTTTAAATCTTTGTAGCACTATCTTTATATACGGTTATTTATCTCTTTCCTTTGCGGCGCGGTAGCAAAGTTGGCCAAATGCGCCGGACTTAAGATCCGGTCCCTTAGTGGGTTCGCAGGTTCAAATCCTGCCCGCGCCATTGACCGCCGGGGTTGCAGGGGTATGGCGGTTGAATACCCCTGCTGATAATTGCAAAGCCTAAAATTCCCGTGCCATTATACTTTTTTATCTTAGAAAAAATATTTATCTGTTTCGTTTCCAGAATCGTCCTCGTTTCTTGTTGTCTTTCTGCTGGAAGGGCTCATGCGAGCCTGTTATGAGTGCTACTTTTTCGAATGTTGGAAGTGGTGAAGCAGCAATTTCTCTTCCAAGTTCGCGTAGTATTAGTTTGAAATCGCGGCTGTCTTGGCTTGTTACGAATGTCACAGCGTTTCCTTTTGCTCCTGCTCGTGCTGTTCTGCCTATGCGGTGGACGTAATCGTCTGATGTTTTGGGTAGATCATAATTGTAAACGTGTGAGATGTTGTTTATGTGGAGTCCTCGTGAGGCGACGTCTGTTGCGACTAGTATGCCGATTCCTTGTTTGTGTAGCATGTTGATGGCGTTGATTCTTTTGCTTTGTGATAGTCCTCCGTGTATTGGTATCGCGTTTATTTTTTGTGCTCGCAGGTTTTTTGCGATTTTATCGCAGTTTCTGCGTGTTGCGCAGAAAACAATTCCGATTCCTGGGGTTTCGTTTTTTAGGAAGTGTACTAGTAGTGAGAATTTTTCTTGTGGTTGTACTGCGTATGCTTTTTCTGTGAGAAGGCTTCTGTCTACGTGGGTTTCTGCTTGTACTGGTATTGGCGAGTTCATGTATCTGTTTATGAGTGAGCGTAGTTTGGGTGAAAATGTTGCGCCGAAGAGCAGTGTTTGGCGTTGTTTTGGGGTGCATTTGATGATTTTTTCTACATCGTTGATAAATCCCATGTCAAGCATTCTGTCGGCTTCGTCGAGTACTAGGTATTGGACTGTGTTTAGTTTGTATCCGCGTTGTATCATGTCAAGAAGTCTTCCTGGTGTTGCGACTACGACTTCTGCTGTGCGGAGGGCGTTGATTTGTGCGCCTATGCCGACTCCTCCGTATATTGGGGTTATTTTTGCTGGAAGGTGTTTTGCGAATCCTTTGAGCGCGTCGCTTACTTGTACGCAGAGTTCTCTGGTTGGTGTCAGGATTAGTGCGTAGATTCCTTTGCCAGAGTTTAGTTTGCTTAAGAGTGGTAGTCCGAATGCTGCTGTTTTTCCTGAGCCGGTTTGTGAGTGTCCGATGATGTCTTTGCCTGAAAGTATTAGTGGTATTGCTTTTTCTTGTATGAGTGTTGGGGCTTGGTAGCCTTGTTCGCGGATGGCGCTGAGTATGGGTGCTGGCAGGTGAAGGTCTGTAAATTGCATTTTTTTGTTGCTCCAATCATCATCTATTCTCTAAAATATATTTTTCAGAATAGTAATTATTGTGCCTGAGTGTCTGTTTATAAAGCTTTGCATTAATGATTGGCTGCCCGTGCCATTCATAATATTTATAAATAGAACGTACAATTTACGGCTGATGAAAAATGAGATGAATTTTTTGCTTATTTTAATCTTGTTTTTACCATCTGTTTTTGCTGCTTCTGTAACACCTGCGACTGGTGGAACTAATATTTCTTCTTCAACTGCTGGCGGCAATTATACTAATCTTGCTGGTCCTGTTATTTCTGAAGCAGCTATGGCCGATATTGGTCTTGGCACCATAGTATTGGTTGTGCCTTCTGGTTTTGAGTTTGATGCAAGTGCTTCAATAACTGTCAAGATTACAAGGACTGCGGGAACCGGGGGCAATGCAAGGAACATAAATAATGTTGCCAACGGTACTTCTGCTGCAGTGTCGTCTAAGAATTCCACTCATATTGTTTTTACCATCATAGATACTACTACTAATAATGTCAGGAACAGTTTGACTTGGCAGAATGTTAAAGTGAGACCGACTGCTGCGCTTCCTTTGGCCAACGGTAATATTACCTCATCAGGGAATAGTTCTATTGTAGGCGTGCCTTCTGGAACTGCGTTGGGACAATTGATTGAAACTGGAGTTGCTGATTCTACTCCTCCTGTTGTTTCTGTTCCTGCAAACATCGTTTCAGAGGCTACAAGCTCATCAGGTGCAGTGGTCAATTTTACAGCGAATGCGACAGATAACGTTGATGGAAGTCTGGTGCCAACTTGCATTCCATCGCAAGGTTCAACGTTCCCATTAGGAATAACAACAGTCACCTGCAGCGCGACTGACAGTTCTAATAACACAGGAACAAACAACTTCAACATCACAGTGCAGGATACAACTTCTCCGATTGTGAACGTGCCTGCTAATATTATAGCTGAGGCGACAAGTTCCTCAGGAGCATCTGTTGTTTACACCGCAACCGCTACTGACACAGTTGATGGTAGTTTAGTTCCAGTCTGCAATCCTTCATCAGGCTCAACTTTCCCATTTGGAACAACAACAGTTTCCTGCAATGCAACAGACAGCTCGCTTAACACAGGAACAAATACTTTCACCATTACAATTCAGGATACTACTCCTCCCGTCATTACCGTTCCAGCCAACATTATCGCAGAAGCAACAAGTCCTTCAGGCGTAACTGTAACTTATACAGCAACTGCTGCTGACGCAGTTGACGGAAGTCTGGTTCCAATTTGCACTTCATCTTCAGGCTCGG
>JBFYLW010000087.1:0-19501 GCA_041305185.1 Nanobdellota archaeon | reverse complement strand
AGCTCCATAGGATAAGCAGGAGCAGAAGCAAGCTCGTGAAGGATACGCTGAGCTAAATGAGAAGATGCTGCCTTAATCTGCTTCTCAGCAATCTGCCGTGCAGGCAAGCTGAAAACACCCTGTTTCTGCTCTTCAATAACCCTCATTAGCTTCTACAAATTGTTTTTTAATACTACTATGAATGTTTTAGTAATGCTTATATATAAGATTTTCGTACCAAAACCGCATGGAAGCGAATGAAGACGAACTCTACAACGAGTTCATAGCAGGGTAAAATGTGCGGAATTCTAGGCTATCTTGGAACGCGCAATGGAACACCAATAGTCCAAGAAGGACTAAAAGCACTGGCATACAGAGGATACGACAGCTGGGGCATAGCAGTACATAACGGCGAAAGCATAATGATAGAAAAAGGAATAGGAGACATAACAAAAACGCCAGTAATACAACAATACAGCACAAGAGTGTTCGGACACACAAGATGGGCAACACACGGCGGAGTCACAAAAGAAAACGCGCACCCACACACGAACAAGGATAAAACAATCTGTGCAGTCCACAATGGCATAATTGAAAATTATGCAGAACTAAAAACAGAGCTTGAACAGGCAGGATATGTCTTTGAAAGCCAGACAGACACAGAAGCAATACCACACCTGATAGATTTCTACATGAAACAAGGAAAAAATTTCGAACAGGCATTCACGACAATGCTTGGAAAAATAGAAGGAAACTACGCAATCCTCACAGCGCATAACAAAACACCAGGAATGATGTTTGCAAGAAAAGGAAGCCCACTTGTCTTAGGATTAGGCAAAAACGAGCATTTCATCAGCTCAGACATACCGAGCTTTTTACAGCACACACAGACAATAGTCCAACTGGAAGACGGAGATTACGGAAACATATCCGAAAAAATCACGATATACAACAACGGAAAACAAGTAGTCAGACATCCAACAACAGCGCCCTGGGATATTGAAGTAGCAAAAAAAGGAAACTATCCCCACTTCATGATCAAAGAAATAAACGAACAACCCCTCACAATAAGAAAAGCACTCAACCAGCCGGCTGAACTCATAAAACAAACAGCACTCCTTTTCCAGAACGCCTCAACCGTGTATCTGGTAGGCTGTGGCACGAGCTACAACACTTGTGCCACAGCGTCCTACCAGTTCGCAAAATCAGGAAAACAGGCAATACCAGTATTAGCATCAGAGTTCTCACAATATGAAAATTTCATAGACAAAAAAACAGCAATAATAGCCGTATCGCAAAGCGGAGAAACAGGAGACGTACTGGATGCAGTAAAAACTGCAAAACAAAAAGGAGCAGTCATTGTGGCAATAGTAAACGTGCCAAGCTCGACGCTGGCAAGAACAGCAGATGTAGTAATACAAATGAACAGCGGACCAGAATTATCAGTTATCAGCACAAAAACCTGCACATCACAACTGGCAATACTATACATGCTCGCGTTTGCATTGCGCAAAAAAGGAACCGATATAATAGCTGAAGCAGGAGACGCATGTTTGCATTTACTAAGACAACACTCACAAAGCCTGCCAGAACTCGCAAAAAAAATATCAGATGCCAAAAATATGTTTTGCATAGGAAGAAACGCGATGTCACAAACGGCAAGAGAGGCAGCACTCAAAATAAAAGAAGTAAGCTACCTGCACGCAGAAGGAATGCCAGCAGGAGAACTAAAACACGGAAGCATAGCGCTAATAGAAGAAGGAATGCCAGTCATAGTATTTGCAGACAAAGAAACAAGAGCACAAACAACTTCAAGCGCCATGGAAGTCAAAGCAAGAGGAGCATACGTAATAGGAGTAGACAGCAAACCAAACGATGCATACGACTTCTTTATACAAATACCGGACTTTGAAGATATAACGCCATTACTGGCAATAGTGCCAATACAACTACTGTCATATTATTTAGCAGTACAAAGAGGATGCGACCCGGACAAACCAAGGAACCTGGCGAAGTCAGTGACCGTAAGATAAATAAAGCAACATGTTCTAAATGAGCATATGCAACTCACACTCAACCTCAAGCAAAAACTCGAACAAGCAGCAAACGAATACTTCGAGAAAGCAAAGAAAGCAAGAAGAAAAGCAGAAGCGGCAAGAGGAATAGTCCTGAAATTCAAGAAACAGCTGGAAGACCTTGAAAGAAAACAGCTCATAGAAGAAAAGAAAGCAGAAGCAAAACAGAAAAGACCGCAGGAATGGTATGAAAAATTTAGATGGTTCATCAGCTCAGAAGGATTCTTGTGCGTAGGAGGCAGGGACGCAACATCAAATGAAGTAGTAATCAAAAAACACACAGACGCAAAAGACATAGTATTTCACACCGAAGCACCAGGAAGCCCATTCTTCATCATAAAAACAGAAGGAAAAAAACCAACAGATGTAACCTTCCAGGAAGTTGCGGATGCCACGGCCAGCTTCTCAAAAGCATGGAAAATAGGAGTGAGCATGACTGAAGCATATTTAGTAACGCCCCAACAAATAAGCAAACAAGCACCATCAGGAGAATACATGCCAAAAGGCGGATTCATGATATCAGGAAAAAGAACATACTATCAAGGAAAAATAGCAATAGCGGTAGGAAAACTAACAGACGGCAAAGTAATGAGCGGACCAGAAACAGCAGTAAAAACACACTGCAAAGAATACTCAATGCTGTTGCAAGGCAGAGACAAGCCAAGCGACTGCGCAAAAAAAATAGCAAAAAAAATCAAGGCAGACATCGACGAAGTACTACGATCTCTGCCGGGTGGAACATGCCAAGTAAAATAAACCATCATGCGATGCAGCCAAGCATCAGAATAGGTAAATCTGGAATAACAGATAATGTTGTGAAGCAAATAATTGCGATAATTAAGAAAAAGAAAGTAATCAAAGTGAAATTTTTGCCAAGCGCGATAAAAGATGATAAAAAAGCACTTGTGAACGAACTTGCAGAAAAAACACACACGCGAATAATACATAAAGTAGGATTCATAGTAGTCTTATCAAGAACCATGAAATAAAAAAAATAATCACATGGCTCTTGATAATGCTCGGAAATTTGAGATATCATATTATGACAATAGCAAATTTCCGACATTAGAAAGACTTAAATAAACACTTTTCATAACAAACATAAGATGACAAAAGAGAGTGAAAGATTCGTAGCATTCGGGTTTTGCAGCAAATCATCTGTGGAAGTAGGCGGAAGAACAATAACAATTGAAGGAGAAACGCCTGAAAAGCAACTTGAATTCATCAAAAAAACAAGAAAAGACCTGGAACAGCAAAAAAAAGAACTGGCAAAAGAATTTGATAAACAACTCGAAAAAATATCCAAACACGAATGGGTAGAAGTCGCAAAAGACCAATTAGTAATGACAGACTATCCAAACCCGATCAGCAGATATTATTTCGGAATAGAAAGCTGGCACCAAAGCATAGAACCCTACTATTTCTGGATAGTAAACTATCTCGGAGACATGGGATTCCCCATAATAGACAAAGTATCAGACATATTCACAGCATCAGAACACTCAAGCTTTTACGGAGCCGCAGGACAAAGACTAGGACTTGCACAGGATAAAGTATCACAATACCTTGCCACAATAGGCAAAATGGTCAAAGATTTGTTCCAACTAGTCAGAGAATTAAGATGGATAGACGAAAAACTGGAAATATACCAACAGGCATTCGGAGTAGACAAGGATGACAAGCCAACAGGAAAAGGACCACAAAGAGGGGCAGAACTCTCGCTCAAAGGAATGTGGGTAGATTTAGTGGATGGAGTGGTGGGCGGGCAAAGAACAGGAAGCAACCTATTCATAATGGCACAACAACTCCAATTCACAACACTCCCGGACCTATTCTTCTCAGTATGCCCGAAAACATCAGAAGAAATAGACCAAACAGTAGAAGAACAAGCAGGAGACTTCAACCCGCAAGTAAAAAACCTTCTGAAAAGAAAATTACAACAATACATGGCATGGAAAAAATCAACATTCGACGAAATAAAAGTCAGACGAAAATTCACACTAGACTACCTGAGACAGCACTACAACGTAATAAAAATGTACATGAACTGGGTAAAACCATACGTCAAACACATAGAAAGACTGACAGGAGAACAAGACCTCCTAAAAAATCCAAGATTAATAGCGGCATTCGAAAGCAGCCTAATAGAAATAGAAGTATTAGCAAGACACAAGCCAGAAGAAGCCAAAGATTACTATGTATGCATACTAGTAACCTTTGAATACCACACAAAGCCAAGCATGCAATACCAAGGAGACACAGGCTACCACAGAGGACCAATACACGTAGGCTCAACAAGAATCACCTGGAGAAGCTATGCCTGGACAGAAAAACAAATCAAAAACTATTTGGCAATGCGAAGCAGGGAAGACCTTGAATTATTAACCTCAATAGACGAGTCATTAAGAACCGCAATGGAAGCAATGGGAACAGACTTGCTCAATTACCTTGAAGAAGCAGAAAAAGGCAAAAAAGAAGAGCCCAAAAAAGAACAAAAAAGACCGCTCGGAATACTGGAGCCATTCACAGCAGTCGGACAAGGAGTAGCAGAAATGTTTGGCGCAGTAATACCAAAACTACCAAAAGGAAAAACATCAGAAAAAGAATCAGCACCAGAAAAAGCTGCAAGAAAAATGTGCTGGATACAATACAACATCTTCAAAAAAGCAAACGGCTTCCTCGCGTGGTAGAATTTAAATAGACTCTTTTCAAAATACCTTCTATGGCAGTGGATTTTGACCAGATAAAACAGCTCGTGCCGGAACGAAGAGTCAAGGAACTGCAGGCGCTCATAGAGAGATTAAAAAAAGAAGTAGAAGAAAAACAAGACGAGATGAAAGAATCAGAACGCCTGCTGGCGCTGGCAGATGAAGAAGCAAGAATTCTCGAACAAATGCAGATACCAGAAACAAAACCAGCACCAAAAAAAGCTGCAAAAATAGAAGAAAGAATAACAGAATTAACGGAAGAAAAAGAAGAAAAAAGAATAACAAAAGAAGAGCAATTAGAACTGGAAAAATTGCTTGCAACAGCACCGCCACGCTCTCCAGAAGTCTTAAAAGAAGTGGCAATGAGACCAGTAGAAGAACTATACGGAGAACTCCACAGAATATACGATCGGCAAAAAGAAACAGGAATAGAAACAAAAGAAGACAGAGAACTCGTATACGCAATCAGAAAAGGATTTGAAATAAAAAGAGAAGAAGGATACCAGCCAGCAGGAAAGAAAAAGCACATGATGACTGCTGCAGAACAAATGGCGCAGGACATGTACAATACCACATCAAACACTTACAAGAACAACTGATTCTTAGCGACAAATAAGGCATAAACCTTTATAAAGTCCAGTAGCCATAAATGTATACTATGGTCGAATTCAGAACAATGTATTACGGACCGATGGACCGGGAATACCATCAGGCAATAACAGAAGCCCCACCGGCAGAATCAGTAGAAAAACCCATATTCACCATATCAGAACTCGGAGAAACAGTTCCAGAACACGACCCAGGAGGAAGGTTCAAAAACGTAATACAAGGAACACAGGCAGCAATAAGAGGAGGAGCAGGAACAATACAAATAGTTCTAATGACCCCGCCAGAAAGCGCCATAGGCGGAAGACCAAAAGCCTACGGCAGAGAAGTACGAGAAACACTCAAAGAAGTAGCAATGGCGAATGAGCTCAACATCGCAGGAGTAGAACTGCCAACCTCACTCAACAACCTCGCAGGATTTGACTACCAGCAACTAGTATTTTCAGATGACAAAAGAAAACAAAGCCTAGACGAAGTAAAAGACGCAATAAGATTTGCCGCAGATGTGGGAAGAGGAGGAGGAGTGGACATAGTAAGCTGGGAATTTCCGCGCTCAGTAAACGAAGCAGAATGGAACAAGCCAATAAAGCCAGGCGAAGAAGAAACAAAAATCTTCAGACAAGAAGGAGAACAAAGAACAGGCTGGCTAGTAGACGAAAGAACAGGAAGAACCGTCCAGTTCAGAAAAGACGAAGTGCAACACATAGCATTCAAAAAAGAAAACTTCGAACGCATGGAACCAGAAAAGGAAGAATACGGAAGAGAAAAAGAGCTTGTGCTAAACAAATTCGAATGGGAAGACTTTGAAAGATGGGCAGAACACAACAAAAAACTGAACAAAACACTAAAACCTGAAGAAAGAAAGAAAGAAACACCAGAAGAAATCTACATAGAAGTACAATTACAAGGACAGATACAAACACTCGAAGGATGGAAAGCAACATACCTTGAGCGAGCAGTAGAAATGCAGGATAAAATGGAAGAACAAAAACAGGCAATCGAAGCAGCTAAAAAAATGAATGATGAAGAAGGATTAAAATTCCACAAAAAAATGCTAGATAAATTCGACCAGCAATACAAAGATTTTCTCAACACTGCCTACGGACAAGCACAACAGGCACAAGAACTCAAAGAAAGACAATCACACCTAAAACCAATACAGGAATTCGCGCTCAAAAGAAGCACAAGAACCTACGCAGAAGCAGGAATAGAAGCAATGAGAGCATACGAATCAGGAAGAGAAAAAGGAACAGTAACAAAAAATCTCCACGTAGGACCAGAAATAGGCTGGCCAGGGTATTACGGAAGCCACCCAGAAGAATTCATGGCACTAGTCAAAAAATCAAGAGAAGAAATGATAAACCTGCTGACCAATCCAAAAATGAAAGTGCCAGACCCGATAGCAGGCGAAAAAGAGGTAAACAACCCGTATTTTGACAGAAGCCTTGATAGACGACAGGCAGAAGAACTCGCAGAAAAACACATCAAAGGAATGTTTGACACGAGCCACATGGGAATGTGGCTGGCGCACTTCAGACCAGAATATGATCCACAAACAGGAAAGCTTGAAACAGAAGATCACAGAATAGGAAGATTCAACAAATGGTACAAAGACCAGGTTGAAAAACTCGCAAAATCAGGAGTAGTGGGCGGAATACAACTGGTGGACAGCATGTCAGCAGCACACGGACACCTCCCGCCAGGAGAGGGAATATTTCCGGTTAAAGAAACAGCGCAGATATTCAAGAAAAACGATTTCTCAGGATATTTGGTATCAGAAGGACACGAAGAAGAAAAATTCGGCGAAGGCAGAATAAGACTGAAAACCTGGCAGATGTCAGGAGCACCCATAGGCGGAGGATACTTCGGAGGACCGCCTCTAAGATGGCAGCAGGTAGAACACGGATACTTCGGAAGAACATACTCCCCGCTTTTCATGTTCGGAAACTACGCGCCAAGCAACGAATTCAAACTCTGGAGCGAAGTGCCATTAGAATAGAAAATCTTAATAAGCAGTTCTAATTTGAAAACGTAAAAAATGATTCTGGAGAAAACACTAGAAGCAAGGATTGAAGACGAAGTAAAAACAGCAATAGACTCACTGATAAACAAAGAAGAGCTGGAAGTAGTAACACCAATCATTGAACAGCAAATGGATACAGACACATACGAAAGCACGACATACCATATTGATATTGGAGAAAGCAAAACAACTTACCAGGGAAAAACATACTATGAACTGGCAAACGACGACAAAACAGTCGGAGCATCAATGACTGCAGTGTTCAGCGAGCATGAACACGAATTATACCAGGAAGCACAAGAAATCGCAACACAGATGAAACAAGGCAACCAAACAAACCGCCCGTTCATTGAAGCCCAAATTGATATGAATGTACAAGACAAAATGAACAGCATAAAAGTTCTATCATTCACACTATGGTGTGCAATGTATGACGGAAAACTGGTGTTTAACTAAGAATGGTTGAGTTTATTTCTACTAATACAATTCCTGAAGAAGAAACAGAGGAGCCAGACGCAGAAGAGCCTGAGACAGAAGAAAAAGAAGAAAGCCTTGAAGCGCTAGTAGAAGCGCAAACTGAAGAACTCGACGTGCAGGAAGGCGAAGAAACAGAATACGTCAGTGAACCAGTTCCAGAAAAAGGAGAGTACTACCACCCTGATGAAGTGCCTTTAGGCGAGGCTCCAGAATTAAAAGAAGAACTAAAACCGCTGATATACGATGACAATGACGTTCCAATAGTCGCAGACATTCTGACAAAATACGGGAAGAAAGAAAACAAGTGGTGGCTTGAAAACGTAAACGTAGGAATTCTAAAGTAATTTTGTCTTCATTCACAAGGAGTTGCGAACATTTAAAATCGTATAAAAAGAATACACAAATATGGAATTCAAAGTACACTGGAAAGAACATCCAAACGTGCCAAAATATCCGAGCACTGATTACGATTTCGCAAAAAAATTCGCAGAAACAATGCACAAAGAGCTTGGCGATTTTGTCAAAGCAATAATATTATTCGGAAGCACAGCACGAGAAGAAAAACCATTATACGGTGAAAGAGACATAGACATTCTCATAATAATAAACGATTTAACGCTTGTGCTGAGCAACGAAGTAATACAATCATACAGAGTGATAACAGAAAACACTGCATCAAAAATAAGCAAAAGACTCCACATAACAACACTAAAAATGACCAGCTTCTGGGACTACATAAGAAACGGAGACCCAATAGCGATAAACATGCTAAGAGACGGAGCACCATTGTATGACGCAGGATTCTTCGAGCCAGTACAACAACTGCTATTCCAAGGAAGAATAAGACCAACAAAAGAAAGCATCTGGACATACTTCGCAAGAGCACCAGCAACCCTAAAGAATGCAGAATGGCACATATTACAGGCAACACTTGACCTATATTGGGCAGTGGTCGACAGCGCACACGCAGCACTAATGAAATTAGGAGAAGTACCCCCAACACCTGGACACATAGCCGAATTGGTAGACAAAAAACTGGTAAAACCAGGATACGCGTCAAGCAAATATGCAGACATTATGGATACGTTCTTCAAACTCCAAAAGAAAATCATACACCGAGAAATACAAGAATTAACCGGCAAACAATTCGACGAGTACAAAAAGGAAGCAGAAGATTTCGTCAAAACAATGCAGAAAGTGGTAGAACAGAACTAATTATTTTCACTACTGATTGAAGTCTATATATTTTATATAAATTCAGAAAGGTTTAAATACTCCCCTGCCATTAATATACTCTTACTCTAAAGGTTGAGGCGTTATGGAAACAAAAATGTTTAAAACGGCACAGGACCCATGCTTTGGAAAGAAATACGAAAAGCAGGAACAGTGCCCAGGATGCTGGATAAAAAAATCCTGCCTAGTCTGCTTCAGGAACCAAAAATAATTAAGAGATTAACACGCGAAGGGTGGACGTGTACTTTCCTGGAACTGCATTTGCGGGAATTCTCAAACTTACTTTACTTTTATGTTCAGTCTTGGCCTGAATAGTAAACTCCAAAGGACCATCCAATGATATTGCGCTTTTTGAAATCGTACTGTTCTTATAACGCAAATCATTAAAGATTAGTTTAACGCTGATGGGAGAGTCGCCATTATTCTTTATTGATAGAATGCCTTCAGGAGCAAGATTAAGAGATTTTGAAACCTCAATAGAAGGAACAGAGATAACCACGTCAGCACTCAAAGGAACAGGAATGCCTGGCTGAAAGTCAGCAACAGACTCAACAAAATCCTCACTATTATCATTTGTATCCTGGGTTCTCAACAACGCTTTGCCTGCAGAGACCATAACAGCAGGAGTACCCTCATACAAATTATCCTCAATACCCTCAGCATCACCCCAGCCAACAGCATCAACAACACTCCCATTAGCCATCAACGCAACACCGCCATCAGAATTCCCCAATGTAATCCTTTCTTCATGGTCAGCAGAACGCCAGCTTTCATCATCTTTGCTCGAATTCCAATTCTCATCAGCAATAAGATAAACACTTCCAGCAGAAAGAACAGTGCCATCCGGAACAGTAGCATCAGCTGCAGAACTCTCAGTAGATAAAATCCAACCAGAAATATCAACAGCAGAAGAACCTGTATTCTTCAATTCAACAGCCTCGCCACCACTCTCAGTATTAATTGGGTCATACAAGACCTGATTAATCACAACAGATGCATCAACCAAGGGCAGAAGCAACAACAGCAACAATATTTTTTTCATTTTACATCACCAAAGAACTAATATGTCAAACTACTTAAAGTGTGTATCGAATGAAAAACTGGAAAGATTACAGCAAGAACTGGAAAAAATAACAAAAAATAAAGGAAAAAATGGAAAATCTTTAAACAAAATTTATCCGCCACCTGATCCAATTTCAAATATTGATTCACAACCATCTAATGCATTATTGCAACAATAAAACGGCGATGTAGCGATATACTCGAGCCAATTTTCTTTTTTCTCTTGATGGTCAATGTCACTTTCTGATAATTTCAACACTCCTCCTCTAAAAGCAACCAAGTGTTTAAATCTGTACGCATCCCAAGCAAGAGCTGCAAGATCGCCTATATTTGTGCCTGAAGCAGCGTAATCATCAGCGTCTTTTCTATAACAAGCCAGAATTCTGGCAAAGGTTCTCGCTCCACCTGTCAGCACACCTTCCTCTTTGATAACTCTTTTCCCAAAATCAGAACAGTGCTCGTCATGAGGGCACTTTCGCGAAGATAGATAAGTTTGATAGAACTCAATACCTTTAACTGCCAATTTTTTTAGCATCTTATTGGAGTTTTAAAAAGAAAAATAAAAAATTGTAAATTACTTTTTCCTGCGGACAATGAAGACAACCAAAGCTGCGATTCCGCCAGCAATCAAAACACACAACACTGCAAGCAAGGCAACATAAGCCGGGCTGTCAGTGAATGATGTGGTTGTAGTCTTCTTTGGAGCTGCCTGAGCCTGTCCGGATGGAATCACAACAGGTTCAACCTGAGGAACAACAACAGACGTCTGATTAAGAACCTCTGTAATATCTTCCTCACATGCTGAAACAGTCAATTCAGCACTGCCACTGTTGCTTGGAGCAAGCGTGTCAAAATAAGTCTTCAAATCAACACGCATCACACCCTCTTTTGAGTTCTTAGCAACAGGAACGTCAAATGAGACAGTAGTGCTGTCATCCTTGTCAAGCTCTATGTTATCAATCTTCTTGATAAACTTCAAATCAGGAACAGATATCTCAACAGCAGCCTCATCTTCATTACGCTTGCCCTGGTTAAGAATACCTACGCTTACCTTGATGTTTGAGTTCTCGCAGACTGTCACAGCGCTAGGAGACAACTCAATACGAGTTATCTGCAAATCATGAGTCAAACGAGTAATATCCAACTTGAAAGACAAAGCCTCACCGTGCAAAGCACCATTCTCATCACGGCCTGAAACACGGACATCAATCGCAACAGCGCCATCATCAGCTTCTTCATCAATCTCCACATCTGCTGTAATAGCATCATCAGAGTCAGCAGACAAATCTGAAATGTCATCGCCCTCGTCCAGGTCAACGTCGCCATTGCTTGAATCAAGAGTAATATCAACACTATCAAATTCGATATCGCCGATTTTCTGGCTATTCCTGTCAGAATCATCAAAATTATTCTCAACCTGAACTTCCAAAGTACAGTCAGTTCCAGGCTTCAAGTTCTTTACGCGGTCGCCATCATCCAAACTCTGGCTTTTGTCACCGCACTCAATGCGAACTTTCTTGATAGCCAACTGGTTAACAGCCTGCATCAAAACATCAGAGGTTGCGGAGTCAGCATTATTATTAACAGTTCCAGTTACAGTAACAGTGCCAATTTTCAAAGCCAATGCATCCAATGAAGTAGCATCAACAGCAGGGTGGTCAAGAGGCACTGTGCCATTGACGGTAATAGACGCCTGAGCACCAGCAGCCAAACTCTGAGGAACGCCAGAAGCAGTCAAAAGATATTTGACATTTTCAGCGCCATTGCCGAAATTAACAGCGATGTTAGTCATTGTAGCTGTGTTATTATTCGTTATTGTAACTGATGTCTGAACATTTACAACACGATCTTGGGTCGCGGTGCCAAATGTTGGACTCGAGACCTGAAGTGCAGATGCGCATACTGCAAAAAGCGCAACAAACAAAATAAACAATGCAATTTGTTTCATAGTTATCCACCCCGAAGTATATAATAGTCTAGAAAATATACGCCTCCTATTTAAATATTTCGCTTTTGTTAGTATTGGCGAGTGGTGAACTTACTTCTTTTTCTTCTGAATTTTTTCAGCTTCCTTAACGATAAATTCAGCATCCTTAGCTGCACAAGCAATATCTTCAGTCTCTTTTATCGATTCTTCAGTATCACTTTTTTCCAACTTGTGAACTTTTATGTCAAATTCCAAATCCTCTTTTGCCTTAATTGCAGAAGATTTTGATTTTTCAGCAGAAGAAAAATCAGACTCAATTTCTTTACGATGCCTGTGAGCCTCAGAAGAAAGCTCTTCCCTTGTCGCATCAGATTCTTTCTGAAGATGCACTGCCTGCTTTGACAAATTCTCTGATTCCTCTTTCATCTCAGACATAAGATTATTCATCGGCTTGCCCATCTGTTCAGCACTCTCAACAATCTTTTTAGCCCGGTCCAGCGCCTCATCCATAGTTGCAACAAGATGAAGCTCTTTCAAAGACCTCGCAATCTGATGAACCCGCTCCCTCGTTTTTTCGTCCATACTTAAAGAGGAAAGAAAGAAGTATATTAAGATTATGATAAAAAAAGAAAAAAAGCCTCAAAAGAGGCAGCGATATAAATTCCGCGAGTCTCTTTTCTCAAAAGAGACGCTTAAAAAAGTCCAAAATTTTCTCGATAAGACTGCGCTGCTCCTTTAATTCACGCTCAACAGCCTCAATGCGCTCAGTCACGCTAATGCACTTCTCACTGCACGTGTTGCTCAAACACTCATAGTTGTTCTGGCAGGATTCTCCAAGCTGTTTCTGAACCTTGAAAATGCCGTCAAAATCACAATAGACAGGCCTGTTTTTCACGTCAACAAGCCTGATGCCAAACTGCAAACACATACTATCGCGCTTACAACCAATACAGGGCGCAGGAGGTGATTCAAGAGTTTGACCAACAGGCTCAACAGCAGGAACAGGCACAACAGTGTGCCCTGGCGAAGTCCAACCAGCAAGAAGCAAACAACGGTCAGACCTTGCCTCATAATCCTTCATAACATCTGCAGGAATAGGAATATTCCTAAGCGTGTATTTATCTACTAATTCCTGCTTATACACGTTCAATTGTTCCATACACTTCTTGTACTCTTTATTATCAACATTCTCTATAGGCATTTCAGGGGGAACAGGCCTTCCAAACTTATCACCACAAACACGCAAACCCTCTATTTTGATGCGCTGAGCTTCAGGAATGTTCTGACTGATCTGATACTCGCGGGCTTTGGACTCGTATTGGCTAATGCAGGAGTCGTAAGTTTCAGGCACCTGCGGCAAAAGACCCTTACAGCGCAAAAACGCGTTTTCATACTCAGCATATCTGCTCTGAGGCACAGACTGGCCAGCATCCTCTAATTCCATAATTTTGTCTTTCATACTTTGCACTTCAGACATGCAAGATTGGTATGTTTCAGCAGGAAGCGCTTGTACCTTGGCCGGCTTTATGCAGAATTCTGCAGCATTACTTGAAACGCTTTTAAAAATCAGATATGAAGAATCAGCCAGTTGAACACTTTCGCCATCTCTAATAAGATCTGTAACCTCGCCGTTAACCTTGAACTTGGCATTATTGCCATCAGTGAAAATTAAACTAATTTCATAAACGTTTCCACTAGTAACCCTGACAACCTGCCCAAGAGAAACCTGGTTGCAGAACTCATTTGTCGCAGGCGGACTCTCTTTAGTTGAAACCCAAGTCCTAACATTCTGACGGACTTCACTCGGCGTAACACCCATAATGAGCAAGGCAATATTTCCATTAGAATGCCTAATCAGCTTAATACCGCTCATCTGGCAATTCTCAGGATAACCAACAAGCTGATTAATAATAGGATGATAACAAGGACTACCAATCAGAACGCTGTTGTACCTTGAAATATCATCAATCTCGCTTGCGAGCTTTGTCGTCTGCAAAGAAACAGAAGGACCAAAAGCATTCGCAACATCAGTCGCAGAAATAACGTCCTCTGCAGGCGCATTATCACCAACAACAATAACCAAATTACTCAAACCTTCAAAAGGACCTGGAAAATCAACAGCGCTTGCCGCCATTGCCAAGACCAAACCCAAAACCAACCAATTCAATATTTTCATAATTTCATCCTCCAAAATCTTTGTTGATTTCTCAAAAGCAAGACAAATATAAATAATCATGGCGGGAAGAAAAACCAAAAGAAGGATGAATCACTGCCCGTTTTTCCGGAAAAGCAGGAAAAAATGCCCAATCACTTGCCCAAAAACCAGTCAGTAAGGCGGACTTTCACAAGCTTTCCAAGCCTTTCAACAGAAACAATGTTCTTGCCTTCAAGGTCGGTGAGACAACGCGCAAGAGAAGTCCTGGCAAGACCAGTACTGTGACGGATTTTTGCCTGAGAACCAACATTATCGTTCTGCAACAAGAATTCAACAACAGAACGCTCCTTAGGCTTCAAGGTTTTCAAAACGTCATGAATTCTCGCGCTATGAGATTCAGCTTTGACAGCCTTCTCAAGACGCTTCTCTTTTTTCCAAAACTTATATGCGAGAACAGCCAGGACAAAAACAACAAACACCAAAATCGGCAACAAATAATTATGCTGTTTGGGAAGATTAACAATCGTCTTATCAAGCTTGAGCTCAATATATATCGTCTGATTGGATTGAATATCAACAAGCTCAAAGCCCCCGCCATCGCGGAAAGCAGCAAAAACACGGCAAGGACCAGAAGGAACATTGCTAACAGAAAAAGTGCCAAACTTGTCAGTTGTGAAAGTGCCTTCCATACAGTCCAACTTTATTTCAGCAAAGCCGACAAGATTATCCAGGCTGTCAATAACAACACCCTTCACAACTGCATCAGCAGCTACAAAAGGAACCAGCAACAACAAGAGCAAAATATATTTCATAGAACACTGGTGATAACAGGAATTATAAATATTTATTCAATAAAGCGTCGTTGTAAACTTATCACCATCAACAAGAAAAGGACGCTTGTCATCACGTTCTATATACGATGAAAGAACTCTGGCAATAAACATGCTGTGGTCGCCAAGCTCCTTTTCTTCTATCACTTCACATTCCAGCCAGCCAAGAGCCTCTTTCAACTTAAAACAATCAACCAGTTTCTCGCAAGCAATATCATGAATGCCAAGAGCATCACACTTCTCCAAAAACTCGCCGGAAATGCCCATGGCACGCTTGATAACGTTAGACAAAGAAAAAGACATGAAGTTAACAACAAAACAACCACTATCACGAATGATTGAAACTGCCATAAGGTTTTTTTCAAGAACAACAGCATACATCGGCGGATGAGAAGAAACAGGACAGTGCCAACTGCAAGGCACAATATCATCCTTTTCAACTTCCTTGCCAACAACAACATGCCTGCCACGACAAGTCAACAAAACAGCCTGACGAGGATTATAGATTGACATACTTCATTATCCTCTCATCATTCAAACGCTTAACAATGAGATTTGCCTTCTTCAGCTTTGAAGCAGGATTAGTATTAGCCACAGCAATACACGTCATCCCTGCATTCGTAGCAGCTTCAACGCCTGGAATGCTGTCTTCTATAACGGCACAATCCTTTGGTTTGAGCTTCAAACGCTTCGCTGCCAACAAGTAAACATCAGGAGCAGGCTTTCTTCTGACAGCATCCTCAAAAGTAACAAAAATGTCAAAATCCGGAAGCTTGAACATCGTTTTAGAACGCTTGACCATAAACCGGGGAGCAGAAGTGACCAGCGCAATCAGAAAACCGTGCTTCTTCAGCCGAGCAATAAGCTGTTTAGCAAAAGGATAAATTTTGGCTTTCCTGTACATCTCATCATAATAACGATTTCTCCTTGAAATAAATTTTTCCCTATCAAAAGAATATTTTTCGGCAAACGCTTTTGTGTAATCAGCAGGATGACGGCCAATAATTAACTTTTTTTCCTTATCAGAAAGCCTGATGCCGAGGTCAAGAAAAGCACGAACAGCTGAGCCGACATTGGCAAACTCAGAATCAACAATAACGCCATCCAAATCAAACAAAACAGCCTTCATCTGCGTTTACGAAAATCCTCAATATGATAACCAACAATGCCGACAACCATCAAAGCAGCCAGCAAGATGGTTGTCACAGCATAAATGTTCAAACCAAGAAAACGAAGAACAGGCAACAAATAAACAGTAGTCACAGCAGAAGAAACAACCTCGATCAAAATCACTGCAGTCAAGGCATGACCGGAAATATTCAGCATCTGCTTCCAACGCAAACGATACCTTGACAATTCCATAATGATGAAAAGCAATGTGCCAAAAACGAGCATGTACAGAAAATACTTAATCCACATGCGGATGTAAAGCAGCAAAGCAATCCCTGGAAGAAGCATAATAAGCAAAGCAGTCAGGAAACCGCTTGCAGCAGGACGATTGGAAGCAAGATTATTCAGCTGGCTGCGAGGAATGCTTTTCGGAGAAATAAAACGATACTTTATAGACTCCTTGTCAATCACAAAAATCTCCTTTGAAAGATTCAAATTAGAATTCAAATCAACAACAACCCAAGGATTATGCCTTGGAATCACAATAGGACTGGACTGGGTGACGTTCCCGGAAACACTAAAAACCTCAAATCTCGAAAGCTCACTCTCAATAGAATCCTTAAGCAAAAACAACTTAGGAGAAAACAAGATCCCTGCAATAATAAAAGCGACAATCAAAATCTTAGACATATAAGCAAGACTCTTCAGAAAAGGCTTATCAGCAATCTGGCGATACCTAGGAGGGTAAAAAGACCAGATAACCTCTTTAATGAAATCCGGAACACGCATACAAACAAGTCAATTTCAAGGTTATATAAACATTTCCCAAAAAATATTAATACAAACACAAAAAACAGCATAAATATGAAAAGACTGGAATCCGAACTGCAGAACAAAGAAGAAGCAGAAACATTCAGACAAGCCCTGGAAGCAAAAGTTCCATCAAGCCTGAAAAGAGAAGACTGGAAATATAAAAATGAGAAACACGGCATAGACTTCTATCACATAACCTTCCAGCAAGCAGGAAAAAGAGCTGGAACGTACAGCTATGAAAAAAGCCCAAACGGATTATACATATGCACCCTCGATTTGAGAGACCTGGAAATAGCAATAAATATTCCGGGAAGAATAATGCCTACAAATACCATTGAATTTTTCCACGAAGAAATGAAATTTCTGCAAGCAGGCAAAGAAAAAGACTTCCAAAAAAAAGGCTATGAATTGCGGCCGACAACAGGAAGGAACTATTCAGCATTCTCATTCATGCACCAGGCAATAACCAAAGGCGAAAAATTCGTTGCAAGATACGACCAGGAAAGAGACGGAAACAAATATGTCTGCCATCTCGACATAGACCGGTCAGAGCTAGAACAAATAAACGAACTTTTCCAGGATTGGGTTAAAGAACTACTCAAAAAGTCTTCCTAGCAAAAAACACAACATCATACGTCTCCTCAACACGCTTCTGAATAGGCAAAGTAGACATAATAACTTCCTCAATCTCCTTGAAATGCTGAGCCTTCTTAAAAACAGAAATAACGATATCACGCCTTGAAACACGAAACATCTCAATCAAAGCTTTCTTCACGTCCTTAAAATGATGAATGGCAGTCAAAGAAATAACAATATCAAAAGAATTCGCAGAAAAAGGAAGCTTCTCAGCAACACCCTGAACAACAGGAATTTTCGCACGCTTCAACAACTCAAAAGAAGGATCAATACCAACCTTTTCACAACCAAAAACAGACAAAGCACTAGCAGAACCACAACCCACATCCAAAAGAACATCAGAAGACTCAACATGAATATTATTAAGAATGAACTTTGCCTTGTTCAACTGCTCCTCACCATGAAGCTCCTGATAACCAGAAGCAATCTCATCATAATATGACTCCCCCATGTAAGCAGGTAAATACGCAAACTTTAAAAATTATACGGCGAATAAGAATAAAAATCAGAGAGGTAATCACAATGGCACTAAAACAACCAGAATCAATGGACGAATGCGTATACTTCACGAGACGAGCAATAGACAAAGGACACGCAATGTGCTGGGTATTCAAAGAAAAATGCCCCAAATGCGGAAAAGCAATGATGGGCAAGCCAACAGAAAAAGGAAAAGTAAAAATCAGAGCAAAAGAATATGTTTGTTCAGCATGCGGTCACACAGTAGAAAAACAAGAATATGAAGACACACTGACTGCAAACATCATTTACACCTGCCCATACTGCAGTCATCAAGGAGAAATACAAATACCCTTCAAAAGAAAAACATTTGAAGGAGCAAAAGCGCTGGTATTCGAATGCGCAAAATGCAAGAAAAAAATAGCGATAACAAAGAAACTAAAAGAAGTGGGCAAAAAAGGACAATCTCAAGAAGAAGTGCCTGAAGAAGAGTAAATCCCTTTCAAGACATCATTCAACGCTTCAGAAAACTGCCTTGCAGACTGATATCTATTTTCAGGAGATTTCTCAAGAGCTTTCAGACAAACTCTTCTAACATCTTCAGGAACATGAGGCGCCAAAGAAGACAAACGCGAAGCCAGCAATTCAAAGTCAGCATCATCAAAAAGAAAACACATGCCCTCCATTTCATGCTGAAAAGGTGTTTCACCGGTCAAAGCATGGAAAAGACTGGCGCCAAGAGAATAAATATCTCCCGACGGGTGAGCCCTTGTACCCCTCAAATATTCAGGAGGAGCATACTCAATAGTACCAAGAAAAATATTTGCAGGGCATTTTGGATTACTATCCACATTATTCAAATCATAAGCAAGACCAAAATCAATAATCTTAACATTTTTGCCCTTAACTAAAATATTTCCGCATTTAATGTCCTTATGAACAATCCCTTTATTATGAATAAAATCAAGACCATCAGCCACTTTTTTCACAATATTCACAGCGCGTTTCACAGGAATTACTTTGTGAAGAGGAGTTTCCCGAAGCTCAATAATGGTTTCCAAATCCCTTCCATTAAAAAAATCAAATCCAACGTAAAAACAGTCATCAGTTTTGCCTTTACCATGATATTTGGTAATGTTAGGATGATTTCCGAGAGTATCACAGATATTAGACTCCCAATCCAAAGCAATAACCCTTCTCTCCCATTTCTTAACATCATAATTATCACTACATTTGGCAGGAACAACCTTCAAAGCTACAAAATGTTCTGTTCCAATAATGCGCGCCTTATAAGCAATCGACATTCCCCCGCAAATCCCAAGTTGTGAAACAATTTCATAAATACCAAGATTTTCACCAGGCAAAATCTCTTTCATTCCAGGAATATTTCTCATTTTAAGGCAAAAATCAG
>JBFYLW010000086.1:0-11844 GCA_041305185.1 Nanobdellota archaeon | reverse complement strand
TGCAGGAAAGCATTGCTGCAATATTATCAGAAGCTGTAAACACGAAATCAGTGCTTTCAGTAGCATAAGAAGTCGGAGAAACAATATTCAAAGTTGGAGCAGTGCCATCAAACAATAACTCGCCACTCACATTTGAAGTCTCGCCAGGAACGTTCCTTGCAGTAACAACATAACAAGCTTTGTCACCCTCATCAAACTGGGAAAAATCAGCAATCCCATTATACACATCACCGCTCTTAACGAGAACTTCAGTTGTGGAACTTCCGTTGCAATCATTCCAGCTGTAAATCACACTATCAACAAAAGTCTCAGAATCAACAACGTTCACACTGACAGCATGCACGGCATTGTTTGCACGAGCATAACCTGAAGGCTTAACATCAGAAATAACAGGAGCAGTTGCATCATTCAAAATAGTAAGATTGAGAGAAGAGGAAGACGAATCAACAATCACAGGAACTGTTTTCACAGTATCAGCAGCAACATTCGGAGCAGAAATCTTGAACTCAAACCACGCACTTCTCACGTTAGTTTCAATAGAGCCATCCTTCCACTCAACCTTGTTGCCATCCAAAACTTTAGTCCAGCCAATATAACTCTTAGAATCGCCAACAGAAAGAGGAGAATTAACAACAACTCTCGAGACGATAGCGCTGCCCTGGTAATTATTCACATCCAAGGCAATCCACGCAGTTGTAGTCTCATAAACAGCAGAAGGCTGCAAAGTAACGTTGGCTGCACTCACAAACGATGCTATAAGCATTAATCCAATTAAATAGGCTGGCGTTTTCACTCTTTATCCCTCAAACACTCATAACTGAAATAAGTATATAAAAGTTACTCTTTTGTATACTGATTTGGGATTCAATAGCTTTTCACTCTTCGGTGACACTGAACTTTTTTAACACGGGTTTGCATCAACTTCATAGGGGTTAAGGATGAAAGGGGGGGTAATTTTAATCATCTTCTTCGCACTAGGATTTATACTATCCGGCACACCACCAGCAGAACCAAGATACGCACTGTCAGACATACCAGTAGAAAGCACATCACACATATCATTCGAATCAATCAAAGTTTATCCAGATGAAGTAAGAATAATGCAGCCAGGACTGCAGTACGCAAGAGTAAAATCAGACAGCATGGCGCCGTTACTGACACACGATTCAATAGTATTTGAAAAAAAACCCACTTCACCAGACGAAATAAAAACCGGAGATATTATTTCATTCTACGAGCCTGAAACAGACGCAATAATACTGCACATGGTCATCAAAATAATACGAAAAGACGGAAAAACAAACTACGTAACAAAAGGAACAGCAAATGAAAGAGCTGATGATTGGCTAGTGCCATACGAAAATGTCAAAGGAATAATGGTTGGAACTTTTAGATGAAAAACATACGCAAATGGGCACATTTTGAAGGCGGAAAACTAGGCGGCTGGAGCAAAAAACTTCCGCAAACAAAAAGAAGACCACTTCTAGAAAAAATGGTAAAAAAAGACGGTTACGCAACAGTCATACGAAGATTACTACAACTAAGAAACGTGACTAAAGACGAAGAGACTGTCACAAAGGCGACTTCTGACATGGAATACTTGCGAAAGAAATATAGAACTGCGCCTTCTGCACACAAAAAGGTATGCAGATGAAAAAACACCAGGAAAACAGACCCTGGGGAGATTTCGAGCAGTACTGCCACAACGAAACCTGCACAGTCAAAATAATCAACGTCAATCCAAACGAGCAATTAAGCTTACAGTATCATAATCATAGAGAAGAATTCTGGAAAATAATAACAGGAAAAGCCACAATAATAATAGGAGAGGAAACAAAACAAGGAAAAGAAGGAGACGAGTTCTACATACCAAAACAGGCAAAACACAGAATAAAAACAGAAGAAATGCCGGCAAAAATACTTGAGATTTCTTTCGGACAGTTCGACGAAAACGACATAGTAAGACTGGAAGACAAATACAACAGAATCAAACAACCTTCAAAGTAACCTGATAAATCTTGCCAGTGTAAAAAAGATCAGAGCCAGCATTAAACTGTCCGACACTGCACTCAACAGGAGACCTCAAGTTATAATCCAAAGGAGCAGGATAAACGCAGACATTGAAAATATAATCACCTTTAGACGTGGTGCCAGCACCAGTATTCAAATCAGCCCTGATAAGGAAAGGCATGATTTTCTGCTCATTCCTCCTGACATTACCAACATTCATAGCAGAAAAAGCGCCAAGCCAATTGCTATTAATATAATCAACACTAACAGGAATCTCTTTGCCATCAGGAGTGTACGCACCTGAAAAAGCAACAGCAAAACTAAACTGCCTATCAACGCCAATATTCCTAATACCAACACCAAAATTAGCACTCTTACCCCTCTTAACCTCCTGAATAGCCAAAGGAATAGCAACAAGCTTGTTTCCAGTCTTCAAAGCATCAGTAATCTGCTCCTGAGTCTGCTTATCAATCTCAGCCTTAAGAGTCTCAGCCTCGCCAAACCACTTGAAAGTAAAATAAATAGACAAAGAAAAAATAACAATAGACAAAATAATAATTACGATAAGACCAACACTCATCTCCATAGCGCGCTTGTTCATCATTCTGGATTAATCAAAGTTATCTTACCCAAGGCTTTCTCAAACTTGCCAGGCTTATCCTTGCCATCCTGCACAATCTTATACCAGACAGCAAGAGTAATCTGATGCTCCTCCTCAGGCCCAACAATACCTGCAACAGGAACAGAAATCTTAACAGGCTGGGAGCCAAGCTCCTGATCAACACTCAACTCAGCAATCTGCTGAGCGCCCTCAAGAAGCCTGACAGTCTCTATAGTTACTTTTGAAACAGAAGGATCCTGCCTGTAAACCTTAAAGTCAAGCTCAAACTTGTCCTTCGTTATATCAAAAGGATTATTGTACTTGTAATTATTATTCAACTGCACAATAGTCAAACTGCGGTCATCAAAAATAAAACTCGGCTGAACAAGAACACCAGATTTCAACTGGGCAACACACTTGTTAGACTTGCAAACAAAATCAAGATAAGCGCCAGCACTGCCGGAACAAACACCACAATCCTGCGGGCAAGTGCATTTGTTCTCATTGCTATCACACTTGAAATTACCACAAGCATTAGGAATAGGCTCGTGCCTGCAGAAGTAATCAGTCTGAGGACCACAAGAATCCTTAGTGCCTGCATTCTTATCATCACAACTGGCAGGGCACTGATAAACCGCAGAAGGATTCACAAAAACCAATTTTTCTTTGTACCTATTCTGCAAAGTAGCCTGCCTCGGAGTCTTCTTGCCAGCCTGCACAATAGAATATTCATACTGCACTTTCAGCACAATACTGCTCAGCTCGCCCTCCAATTCAGCAGTAGTAAAATCAAATATGAGATTTTCTTCAATCGAACTTCCAGCACTCCACAAATACTTATCAACAGGCTGCTGGGCAATAGTAATAGTCCTGCCATCCCTGGTTGTCCCTGTCAATTCCATACTAATAATGTGATGGTCGCGGTTCTGAGGCGCAAGCAATGAAAGAGAAAGAACAACATCAAAAGTATCCTTTTTCATATTAAACGGCTGATTGTAAAGAGTATCAAACTTGAAACGGTCGCCACCACCAGTCTGCTCAGCAGAAACAGAAATAGGCTTAACAAGATTTGGAGCAACATCCTCCAAACACTGATTCTGGATGCACTGCTGAGTCAAAAACTGCGAATTTAAAACTTTACCAACACAAGGAGGCTTGCAATCAGCAGGACAAGAACACCGGTTCTCAGGAGGCTCGCAAAGAAGATTGCCACACTGATTAGGAATAGCAGTATACTCGCACACCTTATCAATACAGGAAACACTGAAAGCAAGCCGGGGAGAACAGTCTACATCCTTCTTGCACTCCCCACCGCAAGCTGACAAAAAGAGAAGAATAACAAAAATTACAAAAAAATTCCTCATTTTAACGAATCTGCTCAAACTCCCTTACGATAATCCAGGTGAATATAAGCATCACGACAGCACCAGCAAAAATAAACCAGATGCCATCAGTGTAATCAACAGCAATGCTCCTGTAAAGACCCCAGCCCATCAAAGCAGTGCCGAGCCACAAGAACTTGTCCAAAACCATCTTCATAATATCAAATTCTTCATGACCTGCCAAACGACGCTTGACTTTTTCCATTTTACACCACCTGCAATATAAATGATTTACTGGCGTACAACTGCTCGCGCGCATCCTGGAAATCAAACTGGCTGCAGTCCTTGTAATCAGGAGCTTTTGCACCATAAACATTAATCTCCATCTGATACGCATCAGGCTTAATGCTACGAACAAGCATCACTGCATCAAAAACATCACCCTCATAGTTCTTAAGGTCGAACTTGCCAAGAATGCTCTTAAACCAGTTAGTGTTGCCGCTAACAGGAGTCCAAGTTTCCGAATCAATACCGCCAACTGCAATATTGTTCATTTGACGCGTAGGATCACAGAAAGTATTTGGAGTAAAGGGCTGAATACACCTGACTTCAACAACAAAACAAACCTTGCCAGTCTCCTGGTTAGCCAGCGTATTCCTCACACCAATAATCACTCCCTGAGGCTTACCAATAGAAACCTGATCAGGATTAGACCAAACAAGCAACTCTCCACCAGTCCTGACCTGCTCTTTCATCTGCTCTTTAATGTTAGATAATTCTTTGTCAAGAATCTGAGTACTAGCACCAAACTGCTTCTTAATGAAGCCGATTCCCAAACCGAGAACCGTAATAGCAATAATAAGAACCACAATAGCAGTAATAGATAGCTCTAGAGCTGCCTTTTTGTTAAATCTCATACTATGCACCTCTTTTACTGAGAAGGTGATAACTTTATTTATTTATAAAGGTTTCTGCGCTGCAAGAGAAGCGTTCCTAACATAGAACTCAACATACTTCTGACCGTTAACAACATACTCCCTGGCAGTCACAGCAGAATCAAGCATGGCAATCGCATCCAAACCAAGATTCAAGGAAATAGCATGCATTGCAGGAGACATTTTCACATTAACAAAATCGTCAAGAGAGTGAAAACGAACAATATTAGAAAGAACCTTTTTATTGCAATCTTCAGGATTCCCAGAAGCCATCAACTGCCTGCAATTCATAGGCCTCGCAGGATAAATATCACACATATCTTTCTCCAAAAAAGGACAAGGCATAGGCCTATTTCCTTTATAAAAAAGACTTATAATGGAATCCATTTCATTATCAGCAGGCATTCTGTGCTGCATTCGCAGTGCCTGCATTGAAAGTTCATAAGCTGCCGGATCCACCTTCTTTCTCCACTCAGGATATTTTTTCATAAAACGAGCCTTAACATCAGTATTGCTATTCAAGTATTCACCAATAAGAAAAACCTCAGGAAAAATCATCTGCACAGGCTGACTGCAACAATAAGAACAACCAGCAGAACAAGCAACAGGAAATCCACTCTGCCCAGCCTCTTTTTTCCCTGAATCAATAATCTGATCGATTTTATCGTAAAGAGCATCAACAACAAGAGCATACTTGTACGCCTGATGCTCAAACCTGCCCTGACCGAAATCAGGAAGTCCGCCTTTGCCAGAAATAAAATCTTTCACTGCATCAACTAGCTTGATGTGTGATTCAATTTTAGGCTTTAAAACACCCACCTAAATCGCCCCTGGCTTTTCAACACAAGGAAACTTAAGATAAAAAGAAGAACCCCTGCCAAACTTATTCTGAAACGAAGCAAGAATACTCTCCATATTAGCAAGCCTAAGCTCAGGTCTGTCGGGCATTGTAAAACTCCGTCACTATTCACTGGTGTAAATCAGAAGGCCTATTTAATTATTGCGTTACAATAAGTCACTCTCGACTTCCTTACACAACTTTTTCATAAGCTTGCCCTGCAATTCAAGCTTCTTTTTTGCCATCTTCCGGGAAACATCAAGATTAATCAAAGCAGTATCTTTTGCAGGATCCCAGCCGTGCAGACTGAACTCAATAGCACCAAAAATGCTCTGATGGCTGAACTTGCCGCAATACAGAAAAGGACGCAAAAAACCGGGAAAACCCCAATCAGCAAGAAGGTCAGCATCCTGAAAAATCTGCAAATCAAGAGGCTTATCCTTCATCTTGCCGCCCCTTTTAGCATGATTGGCAATCAAAAAACAAACACGCCCGATAAATTCATCTGAATGATTAAGCTTTCTCATAATTTTTTCAGCAATAGGAACGCCAAGCGCAGGATGCTTATCCCATTCATCATCCGCAGTCCCGAGCTTAGCACAACCACCAAATATTTTTTCGGAATCAAGCTCTGTCTTGCCGACATCGTGCAGAATCGCAGCAACAAGAATCTCAGTTTTATGACATTCAGAAAAATGCATTATCAGCTTTTTAGCAGTCTCATAAACCATCAAAGAATAAAAAGTCTCATCATAAGGACCATGACAAAAATGCTTGGTCTTCAAAAACAAAGATTTCACAATAGAATACATCTTGCGATAATCCGGATGAATGTCTGCCTTGTTCATCGAACAGTCGTGCCAGTCTCTACACGCTTCCTCAAAAACTCATACACATCAGCAGGAGGAGTAGAAGAAGTAATGCCAGCAACAGAAATGCCAGAAATGCTGTGAACCTTACAGTCACAAATGGTCTGATCATCATTTGTTATAAAAGTGCAGTCAAGCGAAGGAATAGAGAACCTGCCGCGAGTAACATAGAAATGGTCACCAAGAGTGCCGTACAAATCCATCAACATAAAAGTTGAACGAGTCTGCTTAGGAATCACAACAACAGCCTCTGCATTAACATTCAAAATCGCATCCTCACCGCCATTGGACTTCAGCATCATATCCAGAGTTCCCAAACGCTCAGTACGGTCAATAACAAAATTAACAGTAGCAATACGCTCAGCACCCACACTGGAAAAACCAGCAGTATCATCCACAGGCCTCAAAAAAACATCATCATACAAGCTGGCAGCAACATCACCGCAGCCGCCGGCAGGAAAATCAATATATCTCACACCATAAAAATCCTTAACAATATCATTCAAAGTAACAGCACGGACATCAACATGACTTTCCTGAACATACCTGCCAGTAATAGAAGGCATATTCACGTTTAACAAAGCAAAAAATACAACAAGTCCAGCTGTCGCAAATATCAAAAACTGATGCTTCATCTCTTTTCAACACAATCAAAGTAGCAATGGTTTATAAAGTTGTTCTTTAGAGGATACCGCATGCAGGAATTATTCAACAAATGCACATCAGGAAAACACAGAAGCAGGTTCACAATAACAGGCCACACAGTCGTAAAATACGTAATAAACCCGTTCATAATATGGTGCGACGCGTTCGCGCCGCCAGAAGAAAGAGAACCTGAAAACAAATACATGCACTTACTGTTCGAAAGAGGCATAGACCACGAAAAAAAAGTCAGGGAAACAATGTTTGCAGATGCAGTGCAGGTGCCCCTGATATCCTTTGAAAACGCATTCATGCAAATCCTTGAAGAATGCAAAAAAGGAACAAAAACAATGACCGGAGCGCCCATATTCTACCTGCCGGAAGACAGCTACGGCATAACAGACGTGCTCCAAAGAAATGATTCACACGAAAGCATATTCGGAAAATATCATTATATTGTAAAAGAAATCAAAAGCGCCAAGAATATCAAGCACGAATACATAATGCAAACAGCATTCTATAATTACGTACTTGGAAAAATACAGGGATACACACCGGAAAAATTCTACCTAATCAACAGGGAACAAAAAGAATTCGAATTTGAGTATGCAAAATACGAAGAAGAACTAAAACAGATAATGGCAGACATCAAAGAAATATTCAACGGAAAAAAAGTAACACCAACAGCAAAATCGTGCAAATGGCCCTGGGAAGCATACTGCAACAGAACAGCAATAGAACAAGATGACATATCAATAGTGCCGAATGTAGGACCTGCGCTGAAAAAGAAACTGAACGAAATGGGAATAAACACAGTCCAACAATTAGCCAGCCAGCCAATAGAACTTGACATCGCACCAGCAACAATAGAAAAAATAAAACTATACGCGCAGGCATGGGCAGACAAAAAACCGACAATTATTTCGAAGCCGAAATTACCAAAATCAGAAACAGAAATATTCCTTGACTTCGAAGGAACAGACGAAATGCAAACAGAAGAAGGAATGGTTAAAGTGGATTATTTAATAGGACTTCTGATAAAAGACAAAACAGGAGCACGATATAAGACGTTCATAGCAGAAAACCTTGCAGACGAAGGAAGAATGATACACGACTTTTTAGCGTTTATGAAAAAATACCAGGATGTGCCAATATACCACTACGGACCGTATGAAAGAACGCATATGACCGCATTAGCAGAAAAATACAAAGTCGACATGAAAAACATAATCAAAAACATGATTGATGTATTGTACGTGCTGAAAAAAACAGTAATACTGCCGACGCTCACAATGTCATTGAAAGAAGTATCAAAGTTCTTGGGCTTCAAATACCGGGGAATGGCAGACGCGCAGGAAAGCATCGTATTGTATTTGCAATTCCTGGAAACAAAAGAAAAACCGCTAATGCAAAGAATACTCGATTACAATGAAGATGACGTCAGGGCAACTATGATTGTAAAAGAATTTCTGGAAAAAACTTAATCACGCAAATAATTGCGTATGAACGGAGTCCGCAAACGACCCACAGTATAAGACCTGCACGCAGGAAGAGTTGAGCTATTGCGGTTGGGCCTTCGATTGTAATGAGCAGTATAACGGACAGGACCATCCCAGCGTTCAACAACAAAAGGATGCTTTCCAAGCTCATTAATAGTGTCAACATAATTAGGAAGCCTTAGAATCCTTGAACAATGTGAAAGAACATCAAATGCCTTATACAAACGCTCATCCTGCCAGCAGTGACTAGAGCTTCCTTTGCAGCTGAGCACACCCATATCATCAAGAATCGCAGCTTCACTCATATAATTCTCCTTAACAGGGGTCATTTTACCCATAACAGAAAAAAGAAAAAGCTTTGCGCACAAATAAGAAAACTTAGAAGTCTGTTTATTGCTATGGAAGAACTTCCAACCCCTGGAATCAGTTTCTTCCTTCAAAAAAGTGCGATATATTTTTTTATTTTGGGATGAAGAATTAAGTTGATACTCGCCGAGCGCATTTTTAACAACATCATCAATCGTCTTCATCACTATCACTCAATCGCTATACTGCCAAGGTCCAACACACCTCTTTATAAAGATAATGGTCGTTTTCGAGAAAAAGCAGAAACATTTAAAAAAATGAAACAAAACAAAAAAAGCAGAGGTGGGAAAATGGGAAAAAGCGCAATAATATACATAATAATATCAATAATAGTCATACTGCTGGCAGGAGGAGGATATGCTTATTACGCAGCAACAGGAAGCCCGACAACAAAAGCATTCCTCAACATATTCACAGGACAAGCACAAGTAGACCAGGGAAACGGGTATACAACAGCAACAGACGGACAAAAACTCGCACTAGACGACCACGTAAAAACACTGCAGGAAACAGAAGCAGCAGTAGTACTCCATGAAAGCGCAATAATAAATCTTGATCCAAACACAGAAGTCTACATCAAAGACCTTTCTGAAAAACACCTCAAAATAGAACAAAAAAGCGGAACAACCTGGAACAAATTCACAGACCTCGCAGGAGTAGAAGAACTAAGCATAGAAACACCAACAACAGTCGCAACAGTCAGAGGAACATTCTTCGGAGTAAAAATGGACACAATACTCGCAGCAGAAAATGACGTTGAAGTAACATACAAAGGAGAGAAACACACACTGAAACAAGGACAAAAAGCAGTCATAAAAGAAGAAACAATCAGCATAGAAGACATGACGCCAGAAGACAAGGCAGAAGCCGCAAGACAAATGCAGAAAACAATCGAATCACTCAAAATACTCAGAATAAAAGAAGTTGAAAAACACCCCATACTGGCAAAACAGATGAAGAACAGATACAAAATAACAGACGAAGACATAAGAGAACACCTTGAAAGAGCAGACAGGGGGGAATATGATTTGAATGAAGTCATACAGCAATCACCAGTGAAAATCAAGTCAGTCTACAAAATAAAGGAGTTCACAGAAAAAATAATAGAAATAAACAAGAAAATACAAGAACTTAGATGAACACAATAAAAACAAAAAACTGCGTGCTAATAGCAATAGCATGCACGCTAGTTCTTTCTTTATTGTTTTATGCAGGAGTATTCTCAAACATACAGCTAAAACTAAGCGACAACCTCTACGGCGGAAAAACACCGCTCGATGCAATCACCATAGTCGCAATAGATGACAAAAGCCTGCAGGAAATAGGAAGATGGCCATGGAACAGAACAGTATTTGCAGAAACAATACAGAAATTAAACCAAAGCAAAACAATAGCAATAGACGTAGCATTCTTTGAGCCCACAGAACAGGACGAAATTCTCGGAAATCAATTATCTGAAAAAATCATCATGCCCGTAGAATTCACAAGCTTTGCGAAAGAAAACGGAAGAGTAATAGGAAAAAGATTATTGAAGCCAGCGCCAGGGCTTGAGAAAGCACAAACAGGATACGTCAACATAGTAACCGACAAAGACGGAGTAACAAGAGCAGTAAACATGGACATAAGCAATGAATACAACAACTTCGCCCATGCAGCATACAAACACTTCTGGAAAAAAGAATTAGAACAAAAACCAGCAAGATTCCTGGTAAACTTTGCAGGACAACCAGGAAGCTACAAATATTATTCTCTAACAGATGTTTACAACAGCAGAATAAATCCAGAAGAATTCAAAGACAAGCTTGTTTTGATAGGATCGACATCGCCAGACATGCACGATGATTATTTCGTGCCCACATCAAAAGGAAAAGCAATGCCTGGAGTAGAAATCCACGCCAACACAATACAGACAATCATAAACAAAGATTTCCTTACAGACCAGCCAAAATGGGCAGTAATGCTCGCAATATTAACAGCATCAATTTTGATATCACTGCTCATCAAATTTGGAATAAAAACAACAACAATAGCAGTGCCAGCATTGGTAATTGGATATGCTTTCCTTGCAATCTACGCATTTGATTACGGAATAATAATGAACCTGGTATATGTGCCGTTATCGATAGCCATCACATACATATTTGAGGTGATATATTCTTATCACATAGAGAAAAAAGAAAGAGAAAAAACATTCGGAGCATTCTCAAAATACGTCTCTCCAGCAGTCATCAACGAACTAATGCAAGACCCAAAAAAACTAAAACTGGGCGGGGAAAAAGAAGAAATAACAATATTCTTCTCAGACATCAGAGGATTCACAACATTATCAGAAGGTCTGACACCTGAAAAACTCGTGCACATACTAAATGAGTATCTAACAGCAATGACAGACATAGTAATGAAACATGAAGGAGTAGTTGACAAATTCATAGGAGACGCAATAATGGCATTCTGGGGAGCACCCATCAAGAAAGAAAACCACGCAGAACTGGCATGCTTGACCTCGCTCGAAATGATTAAAAAACTCAAAGAGCTGAACATCAACTGGACAAAGGAGAAATTCCCAGAAATAAAAATAGGAATAGGGTTGAATACAGGGCCAGCAGTAATAGGAAACATGGGCTCGTATGAACGATTCGATTACACTGCAATGGGAGACACAATAAATTTGGGCTCAAGACTTGAAGGACTAACAAAAGCATACGGCGTGAGCATCATAATAAGCGAGTTCACGCACAAAGAAATTAATGATAAGTTTGCAA
>JBFYLW010000085.1:0-7069 GCA_041305185.1 Nanobdellota archaeon | reverse complement strand
GCCAATGTCCGTCCCGCTTCCTGCATAGTGAAATTACCGTGGCTGACAGCAAATGAGATTATTAAAATACTTGTCAAACAAGGTTTTACAATCCGCAATAAGGTTGGTTCTCATGGGCATCTTGTAGGTGTAATAAATGGCGCAAGAAGAATGGTCACTGTTCCTGTCATGGAAATAGCGAAATTGCGCAAGGTACTTTGCTGAGCATAATCCACCAGTCAGGTTTTTCCAAGGAGGAATTCCTACACTTGATGGAATAAATTTATAAGTTAATCAGTACAAATAAAATTCATGAAGCTTTTCCCTTCCCGCAAGCCGTATCGCACTGGTTTTTTGCCTGTTGGTGATGGTCACGAATTATATTATGCTTTATACGGCAATCCTGAGGGCAGTCCTGTTTTGTTTTTGCATGGTGGTCCTGGTTCTGGCTGCAACAAGTATGCTCATAGACATTTCAATCCTCGATTATTCAACATTCTCACTATAGATCAGCGTGGTGCTGGAAAGAGCAAGCCTTTTGCTGGTTTGCGGGCTAATACTACTCAGAATTTGGTGAAGGACTTGCACAAATTCCTGAATTTTTTGAAGATTAAGAAGACTTTGTTGTTTGGCGGTTCTTGGGGTTCGTGTTTGTCTTTATGTTATGCAATAAAATATCCTGAATCTGTGCTTGGTATGGTTTTGCGCGGTATTTATCTTGGTTCTCGTGAGGAGAATGAGTATTTCCTGCTCGGGAAGACAAGGACTCATTTTCCTGATGTTTGGGAGCGTTTTGTAAGCAATGTTCCAAAAAATTATCGTAATAAGCCTGCTAAATATTATTGGAAGATGATGAATTCCAAGAATAATAAAATTGCGAGGAAGTTTTGTTATGAGTGGTCTATATACGAAGGTAATATGCTTCATTTAGAATATAATCCGAAGAAAACTGAAAAAGAATATCGTGGCAAATGGATTGTTCCTCTTGCAAGGTTTGAAGCTAAATATTTGATGAATGATTGTTTCCTGCCGAAGAATTATATTTTGAGGAATTGTCATAAGATTAAAGACATTCCTCTTTCTATTGCGCATGGTCGTTATGATTTTGTTTGCACTCCTGAATTTGCTTACAAACTGCATCAGGCTTTGCCTAAGTCTAAATTGTTCTTTTTGACTTCAGGTCATTCTGCTGCTGATGCTGAGATGCAGAAGACTATGATGCGCGAGATTCATTTGTTGAGAGCTAAACTTTTTTAAACTGTAATACTTTCTCGTTTGTTATGAAAAAGAGGCATCATAATTCAGGCTCTGCAATCATTCGCGACGTTATTCTTGGCGGTCAGGATGGTTTGGTTAATGTTTTAGGTATTGTTCTTGCTGTTGCCACTGCAACTAACAGCAGATACATTATTTTGGTTTCTGGTCTTGCCGCTACTTTTGCTGAATCTATCAGTATGGCGGCTGTTGCTTATACGAGCGCCAAGGCAGGTACTGAGTATTATGTTAAGAAAAAATTCAGGCATTCCATGTATGAGGAATTCGCTCATCCTTTGCGTGATTCTTTTGTTGTGGGTTTTGCTGCTATTGTTGGTTCTTTTATTCCTCTGCTGTCTTTTTTCTTTTTGCCTGTTGCTTCTGCAAGGTGGGCTGCTATTGTTTTTGCCACTGTCGCGTTATTTATAACTGGTTTTGTTAAGGCTGGTTTTACTAAAACTAATCCTTTGAAGTCAGGTATTGAGCTGGCTGTTATCGGTATGACTGCTGCTATTGTTGGTTATCTTATTGGTGCTGCGCTGGGAGCGTTGCCGTTGGCATGAAATTGGTTGTTGTTGACAGGTCAAGAAATGTGTATGAGAATCTTGCTTTAAATCATGCTTGTCTTGATGCAGTTAACAAGGGGGATTTTGATGAAATAGTGCGTGTTTATCCTTTTTCTCGTCCTGGCGCCATTTTGAGCAATAATGAGAGTATTTGGGATGTTCGTGAACACGTTATTGGAAAGATTGATGTTACTCGTCGTCCGACTGGTGGTTCTGTGATTTATGTTGATGAGAACACTTTGGGTTATAGTGTTTTTTTGAGAACTGGGAGTAAGGTTGATATTACTAATCTTTACCGCGAGTTTACTGGTCGTGTTGTGAAGGCATTGAACAGTTTTGGTTTGGAAGTTACTGTTGGTAATTGGTATGTTCGTCTTGATGGCAAGGTTATTGCTGGTCATGCTCAGCAGAATCGTGGTTTTGCTTCTGAGTTTCAGGGTATTATTCGTATGAAGAAATGGGATGTGAATGTCTTGGATAATGCTTTGCGTTTGAGGACTCTTGCAGAATATAAGGGAGTGAAATATCTTGTTATTGATAACGCGGTTTATTGCGTTAATGGTGATAAGACTAATATTCCAGTTAACATTTTGCGGAAATTGCGTGATGAGCGTTCTGAGCTTGCTTCTGCTCCTGGTTTGGATTCTTTTGGTGTTAATGCTCCTGATTTGATGGAAAGGCTTGCTTCTTGTTTGTCTGGTACTGATGTTCGCAGCGATTTGCCGGACAGTATTGAGTTTGATGCCAGCGTGTTGTTAGGCAAGTATTATGATTCTGATTTGCTTTTGAAAAAGGGTGTTAAGTCATGTCTTGGTCATTGTTTTGTTGATTTGGTTGATAATGAACAGTAAGTCTTATAAATGAATTTTCTATAGTTTTTGTAAAAGAGGTATCATGCAGAAGGATATTGCCAGTTTTAGGGTTAAGTACATTCAGATACTTGATGAGAAGGGTAATGTTGATAAGAAGTTAGAGCCTAAATTGTCTTCTCAGGAGCTTCGCGACTTGTATCGCTGGATGGTTATTGAGCGCGTTTTTGATAATACTGCTTTGGCTTTGCAGCGTGAAGGTCGTATTGGCACTTATGCGCAGAGTTTGGGTGAGGAGGCTGTGCATGTTGGTTCTACTTTTGCAACAAGTGAGAATGACTGGATTTTTCCTGATTATAGGGAGCATGTTTCTTTCTTGATGCGTAAAGTTCCTGTTAAGAATTTGATTTTGCATTGGGGTGGTTCTGAAGACGGTATGGAGTTGCCTGAGCGCTCAAATATTTTTCCTGTTTGTATTCCTGTTGGCACGCAGACTTTGCATGGTGCTGGTTCTGCTATTGCTTTCAAGTTGAAGAAGCAGAAGAATTGCTCTTTGACTTTTGTTGGTGATGCTTCCACAAGTACTGGTGATTTTAATGAGGGCTTGAATTTTGCTGGTACTTTTATGGCTCCGGCTGTTTTTGTTATTCGTAATAATCAGTGGGCGATTAGTGTTCCTCGTGTTTGTGAAAAATCTGATTGGGGTTGTTGTCAGTCTAGGGCTCAGACTTTGGCTCAGAAGGCTATTGCGTTTGGTTTTGATGGTGTTCAAGTTGATGGAAATGATGTTCTTGCTGTTTATTCTGTTGTGAAGCAGGCTTTGGAGAAGGCGAGAAAAGGTAAGGGTCCGACTCTTGTTGAGTGTTTTTCTTATCGTATTACTCCTCACACTACTGCTGATGATCCTACGCGATATTGGGATCCAAAGGTTGTTAATGAGTGGGTTAAGAAGGAGCCTCTTGCGCGTTTTAAGTTGTATTTGCAGAAGAAGAAGTTGTGGGATGAAAAGTTTGAGGCTGCTGTGCAGGCTGAGGCTAAGCGCATGGTTAATCAGGGCGTGAAGGAAGCTGAGTTGCATAAGCCTAAGCCTACTGATATGTTTGATTTTGTTTATGAGAAGTTGACTCCTGATTTAAGCGAGCAGAGGAAGGAATGGCAAAGCTGACTATTGTTGAGGCTGTGAAGGATGCGTTGGATTGTGAGTTGGCTAGAGACAAGAGTGTCATCGTATTAGGAGAGGATGTGGGTCTGAATGGCGGTGTTTTCCGTGCTACTGATGGTTTGTTCAAAAAGTATGGTGATAAAAGAGTTATTGATACTCCTTTGTCAGAGTCTGGGATTGTTGGTGCGAGTATCGCGATGGCTGTTCAGGGTTTGAGGCCTGTTGCTGAAATCCAGTTTGATGGTTTTACTTATCCTGCTATGGACCAGTTGTTTTGTCATGCTGCAAGGTTTAGGAATAGGACGCGTGGTCGTTATACTTGTCCGTTGGTTGTTCGTTTTCCTTATGGCGGTGGCATCAGGGCTTTGGAGCATCATAATGAGAGTCCTGAATCTTATTTTATTCATACTCCTGGTTTGAAGGTTGTTGTGCCGAGCACTCCTTATGATGCTAAGGGCTTGTTGATTTCTGCTATTCGCGATCCTGATCCGGTTATTTTTATGGAGCCGAAGAGGATTTATCGTGCGTTTCGTGATGAGGTGCCTGAAGAGGCTTATACTGTTGAGCTTGGCAAGGCTAAAGTTGTCAGGGCTGGTAGTGATGTTACTTTGATTTGTTGGGGCGCAATGGTGCGTGAGTGTTTGAGGGCTGCTGATGATGCTGCTGTGCAGGGCGTGAAGGCAGAGGTTATTGATTTGAGGACTTTGAGCCCTTGTGATTATGAAACGATTTTTGCGAGTGTGCAGAAGACTGGCAGGTGTGTTGTTGTGCATGAAGCTCCGAGAAATTTGGGTTTTGGTGCTGAGATTGCTGCTCGTATTCAGGAAAAACTTTTATTGTTTCTTAAAGCTCCTGTTTTGAGAGTGGCTGGTTATGATACTCCGTTTCCTTACTTTAAGTTGGAGAATGAGTATTTGCCTAGTCCTGATAAGATTAAAAAAGCTATTGGCAGGGTGATTAAGTTCTGATGGACTTCAGGCTTCCGGATTTGGGAGAGGGTATTGTTGAGGCAGAGATAGTTAAGTGGCTGGTTAAAGACGGCGACAAGGTTGAGGAGCACGAGCCGATTGTTGAGTTGGAGACTGCTAAGGCTGTTGTGCAGGTTCCAAGTCCTAAGGCTGGGACTGTTTTGAAGATTTTCGGCAGTGCTGGTGATAAGATTCATGTTGGTGATGTTTTGTGCACGATTGGTGAGGAAGGTGAAACAAAGCGTGTTGCTGCTGGTGTTGTTGGTGAGCTTGAAACAGTTCCAGAGGAACTTAAGTTTGTTGCTCCTGAAGACCGCGGGGGTCAAGAGGGGGCCCGCGGTGGAGCCCCCATCGGTATGACTGCGAAGCCTATTCCTTTTAAGAAAGTTGCTGAAGCTTCTGTTGCTGTTCTTCCTGCTGTGAGAAAGCTTGCTCAGGAGTTGGGTGTTGATGTTTCTAAAGTTCAGGGTTCTGGTCCTGATGGCAGGATTACTGAGGATGATGTCGCTCGTGCTTCTGGCAAGGTTGCTAAGGAAGCTAAAGGTCCCACTATTAGTTTTGAGAAGTTTGGTCGTGTTTTGAAGATTCCGTTAAAGGGTATGCGCAAGGAGATTGCTGTTCATTTGTCTGAAAGTATGCGCACTGCTGTTCAAGTAACTCATATGGATTACATTGATGTTACTAAATTGTCAGATTATCGTGATAAAGAGAAGGAGGAGGCTGAGAAGCGCGGTGTTAAGCTGACTTTCCTTCCGTTTGTTGTTAAGGCTTGTGTGCTTGCGCTTAAAGCGTTTCCTTATGTTAATTCTAGTCTTGAAGGCGATGATATTGTTATCAAGCAGTATTATAACATTGGAATTGCTGTTGATACTCCTGCTGGTTTGATGGTTCCTGTTGTGAAGAATGCTAATGAGAGGACGATTTATGAGATTGCTCGTGAGATTTATCGTGTTGCTGAATTGTCAAGGACTAGGGAGATTCAGTTGAAGGATTTGCAGGGCGGTACTTTTACTATAACAAATATTGGCAGTCTTGGTGGTGTTTTTGCTACTCCTGTTATTAATTATCCTGAGTGTGCTATTCTTGCTTTGGGGAGGATGGCTGACATGGCTGTTCCGATTGATGGCAAGATTGAGGTTAGGAAGATGCTTCCTGTTTCTTTGTCTTTTGACCACAGAATTATTGACGGTGCATTGGCTGCCAAGTTTGTTAATGAGATTAAGCGTCATCTTGAAGACCCTGATGCTTTGCTAATGGGTTATTGAATATATTTTTTATGCACTTTCAGATATCTTCTTGTGAAATAATTGAAGAAATAATTTTCATCTTTCCGTAATGCGTGATAGTATGCTGTTCTTTTTGTATACTCTATTATTAACAGAGGATATCCGTTCTGCCAGAGGATTTGATTCATCATTAATCGTCCTATTCTTCCATTTCCGTCGCCAAATGGGTGAATTTTTTCAAATTTGTAGTGCATTCTTGCAGCAAGTTCTACTGCATTCATTTTATCGTTTTTATCATAGAATGCTATTAGCTCTTTCATCAAGCGTTTGACATCCTGCCAGTCTGGCGCTACGTGTTCGCATACTCTGACGAGATAATCGCGGAATTTGCCTGCAATGTCTGGTTTTGTTTCCTGAAAATTTTGTTCATGCCATTTCAGGATTAGCGGTATTGACGGCGTTTCTTTCTGTTTTATCATTTCAAGGAATATTTTTGCGTGATGTTCTGTTTCCTTGATATCGCGCATTGGCTTATGCGGGGCGATTTTATTCTCCAGAAGTTCCCTTGTTTCATCAAGGGTTATGGTGGAGCCTTCTATTGCATTCGTATTATAAGTAAATGCCACTGCTATCTGTTCTTTTATTTTTTCTTTTATCGACTCAGGATACTTCTTCCATTCTTTTTGAAAGTTCTTTCCAATTGCCTCGAATAGCTTGTGCAGGCTTTCTTTGTAGCACCCTTCATTAAACTGTCTTTTTATTTCGTCGATGTTTGGAGGGATTGCTTTTCCGAGATATTTTTCCCGCGTTATTACTCTGCTGTTTTTTCTGAAAGAATGCTGCAAGTAGTAGTATTCATTGTCGCCTTTTTTCCGCTTCATCAGCCTCATAGCAGTTCAGTACATTACATTTTATTTAAATCTTGCGTTTTTGTTCATTTTGTAATGTAATTAGTAATTTATGAAGAATCTGTCGAATTTTCCAGTGTAATCTTCCCAGTTATAATCGACTTTTTCGACTTTTGCTAATGGGCTTCCTTTTTGGCAGCGTATGATGAACTCTCTTAGTTTTGTTTTGTCTCCTTCTGCTGTTATTTCTACTGCGT
>JBFYLW010000084.1:0-2853 GCA_041305185.1 Nanobdellota archaeon | reverse complement strand
GAAAAGTCTTCAGACATTTTGAAAATCAGCCGGAAATAAAAGACAGACTTGCAGAGCGAATAGATACTCAGACCGGATTAATGCAGCCAGGTTATTTCCAAAGCAGAGTCAGAGATGAACTAGGAGCAATACAAAGATACAACCAACGCGCAACAAAACCATTAACCTCCACCTTTGTACTCTTCAAACCACATGATACAGAGAAAGCAAAAGAATACATCAAAGCAAATAAAAAAGCAGGAACATCAATTATAGGCATAAAAGATGGATTAGTAATGGCATTTTTGCCGTGCGACACTAATACTGCGAATGAAGTGATGAAAGATTACAAAGCAGTATTTGTTCCATACGAACCAGGAATGACTGGCGAAATGCTGCTAAAAGACGCGCTTCGCAACCTAGTAGCATCACAAATACAAGAAGATATCAGCCCTCTTTTAAACACTTATTTTGAAGCAAAAACAGCAGTAAAACAGTAATTATTTCTTTTTCTTCTGGAAGAAAACAATGTAGACAATCGGCAGAATGCCAACACTGTTCAAAACAAGTATAACAATAAACCAAGGCAACTGATTATTCCTGGCAGACTTCCACAAAGCAATAGCTTTCCAGACAGCTTCCCAGATAATCAATGGTATCAATAAAATCAAAAGGTTTTCAGGCGTCATAAATTTATAAAGAAACTTCAAGTATATAAATTATTTGAAAGACTGCCTGGCAGACTTGTACGCATCAACCATCTTTATTTCATCACAAACAAGAGCGTGCAACTCACTGCCTGAACTGAACTCACCCAAAAACTTTTTCACAGGAGCAAAATAAGCAAGATCAGCGTCAGTCTTGGCAAAAGCAGGGTCACTAACAAACTGCTTCAAATAATCAATACTTGAAGCAAAACTGCGCCTGCCCTTAACCATCTTCGCAAGGCGGGTTTTCTCGTCAGAACCGTTACTAATTTCAGGAAGACGATAATGAGCATTTGTGGTCCAGTTCTTTATAGCATCGTAGGATAAATTTGGCACAATGAACTCTTTCACGACCTCTTCTTTAGCAGAATCAATCTTTGAATAATCAAGAGAAGAAATCTCTGATTTAAGCCTTCGCTGGAAAGCAGCAGCCTCCTTCTTTGTTCTTACCGATTTATCGATTTTTGAAGCAAGCTTTCTGGCATCATCAAATGAAAGCTCTGAATCACAAACACTTTTCAATTTTGAATATGATTCAAAACCATATTTTGAAGCAAGCTTTGACTGTTTTTCAGGAATTGAATCAATCACAGCAATCCTCTCATAAACAGGACTAACATAAGATGACAAACAAGCAACATCCAGACTGGAACAGCCAGTTTTTTCCAATAATCTTTCAAGTGGAATCTTAATAGATTCAAGCATTCCCTTAACAGACTGGATGTTTCTTGCAACCCTGCCTGTCTCGGAGCTAATAAGCGATGAAACATACTTTCTCAAAAGCTGAACATCCTTCTTTTTCTTCAAATCAGCATCAGGCTTTATTTTATCATATTTCTTCCAAAGCTGATTTTCATCAGCAACAATGTCAACAAGGACGATATCCCTCATCTTGGTCAGAACTGACAAATAATTATCCAGCAATACTGAAACGCCCTCCTCTGAATTAACTGTGAAGCTAGGCATGGAATCGTGAGGCAAATCATTTGCAGCAGCATACTTGTTATTAACATCATAAGCAAGAACAAAACGGGAAAAAATGCTCTTCAAGACGGGGTCAGGAACAAATAAAACCTTTCTTTTCTGAAGCTCATCTTTCTGAGCAGAGATCATTTTTGAATTCTCAGCAATCAATCTGTCCTTCTCATCAACAAGTTTCTGAAGTTTTATAGATTCAGCAACAATATCTGCCAGAGCAGTCCTTCTCTTACTCAGCTCAAAAGGAATAGACTCAATAATCTTGGAGGAACTCAAACCCAAACCAGACATTGGATTGCAAGTATACAAATCAGACTTCTCAAGAATAATATCCAACTCATTCAATTCCTTAATAACAGCATAAACATCAGAACGCCTACTCTCCAAAGCCTTCTTCTGCTCCTCAATAACAGCCTTGTCTTTCACTGTCTGAGCAAGCTCAATCTTCAGCTGATTATATTTGATTGCAATCTCTTCCTTAGACAATTTTTCAACGGTCTCATCAATCTGCCTTCTCAACTCCATAGGCTTGTTTAAAGCAGTGTTCTCGGCTTTTTTCAACAAAACATCAATCTCATTACGGCCAAGACCGCGCTTTTCAAGCTCCAGTTTAAGAGCATCAATAGAACTTTTCAAAACAGCAGCATTAGATGATGCTGAAGAAAACAAGCGGTCGTAATTTTTTGCAACCTTTGCCAAAACAGCATCAGCAAGCTGACTATCATTAATGATGACTTTTACAGTCTCATCTGGACCGCTAATCCTTTCTGCACCATCTGACGACAGCATCCTCTCAACAGGCTGGCCAAGCAACCTATAAGCCTCTTTTTCTTCACCAGGATCAGCTATATAGCCAAAAGACAGGAAGAAATCATTCACAACTTCCTGGGCTACATGCAACCTTGCTTTCTCATTTTCCTCTGCTGATTTTAAATGAGATTTCAAAGACTTATAGCTATCAGACATAGTTTTAACATAATCAACAAGCCTTTTCAAACTGTCAGGCAAATCCCTGATACGGTCAGCAAACCTTTCGCCAACAAAACCGCGAATAACATCAAGACTTTCTTCTCTTGCTTTCTCGAGCTCCTTAATCTGTCTCTCCTTATTTGCAATCTCATCATGCAAAGTCTTAACTTTATCTCCAAGAGCATCATCAGAACCCTTTTCGGGCTCCCTAAGCAAGCCC
>JBFYLW010000083.1:0-6826 GCA_041305185.1 Nanobdellota archaeon | reverse complement strand
CAGTACCAGGTTGTGCCACGGCAGCATACGATAAATTCTGCACTTCTGCTTTAAAAACGTTTGTGACCAGTGAGTAGTCATTACCGAGTGGTTACAACAGTAAGGTTTAAAAAGGGGAAATAAGTTACTATATAATATGGCGATAGATGAGAGAATAGAAGCAGAACTGAAAAAAATAGTAAAGCCGGAACAACTACAACAGGCAAAAAAAGCAATGGAGGACCTCAGGCAGTACAGCATTGACGCCAACCTGATAACACTACTTCTGGCAGACAACGTAATAGACGAAAAACAAGCATTCAGAATACTCAGCAGAGCACAAGCAAACAAAGACCTCTCAACATCAGTAATACAAGCAACAAACACAGTAAAAAAAGCACTAAGCGCGCTCGGAGGAGCAAACGAAACAATGCTCAAAGCCAGCAAAAGCGAAGAAGACCTCGAGCTCCCAGAAACATACTACGACGACCCAACAATACCTCCAAAAACAACAACAGTACCATCACCATCAGCAAAACCAGCCCCTGCCAGCAGAAAAAAAGGCGGACGTTACAAAGACGTAAAACTACTCGGACAAGGAGGAATGGGAGCAGTCTACAAAGCATACGACACAAACATGAGCAGGGAAGTCGCACTAAAAACACTCAGACCAGACCTGGAAGGAGAAACCAAAATACTCTGCCTCCAAAGATTCCACAACGAAATACAGGCAACAGCACAACTCGCAGACTGCGAAAACATAGTAGTAGCGTACAACGTAGAAACAGACAACAAAAAAAACGTGTTTTTAACACTTGAATACGTAAAAGGAGAACCACTAGACGAAATAATCAACAAAATACAATTCGACCAAAACGACCACATAAAACAACTCATAAAAAGAAAAAAAATACTGGAAGAAAACATCGAAAAATACAAAGAACACACCAAGGCAGTCAAACAATACCAATCAGAAATCAAAAAAATCGATGAAGAATTAAAACCTGAAAAAATCAAAGAATTACAAAAAGAAAACGAAGAATACAAGGAAAAATACAACATCAGAGAATTAATGAGACTGTTCTGGGAAAGCTCCACAGCGCTCGCGTTCACACACGACCACGGATACGTACACAGAGACGTAAAACCAGGAAACATAATGGTCAAAAAAGACAAAACAAAAACCAAAGCAAAACTAATGGACTTCGGACTAGCCAAAAAAATAGACGAAGAAGCCTCACAATACCTCGAAGGAACACCATCCTACATGAGCCCGCAACAATTCTCAGGAGAAAAACACTCAATACAAGACGACATATGGGCAATGGGAGTAATGCTATACAAAATACTAACAGGCAGACAACCATTCGAAGCAGAAACACAACAAGCACTCGCAGTCAAAATCATAAACGACGAACCACCACTGCATCCAGGAAAAATAAGAAGAGGGCTTGAAGAAAAACCACCAGAACTATGCGAAATAGCAATGAAAGCACTCCAAAAAAACGCAAAAGAAAGATATGCGACAATGGACGCACTGGCAGAAGACGTCAAAGCCTGGCTCGAATACAGACCAGTCAGCGTTTACAAAGATTCCACCAAAGAAGCACTCAAAAAAACACTCAAAAGAAAACCCTGGATAAAATACGTAGCAGGAGTTGGAGCGACAGTAACATTAGCAGCACTTCTGATAGGCGGACCCATACTATATATATCAGAAAGCAAAGCAAGCCACAGAGCAGAACAAGCAAAAATAAGCCAGGAAAAAGCAGACCAGGCAAAACAATCAGAAGAAAGAGAACGAATACAAAAAGAAAAAGCACAAGAACAAGAAAGAAAAGCGAAGGAAGAAAAGGAAAGAGTGCAAAGAGAACAGGCGGAAAGAGCGGAAAAACAAAGAAACGCCAGAAACGAGTACGACAAAGGAATAGATTTCGCAAAAAGAAAAGACCTGGAAAGCGCAATAAGATATTTCGATAGGGCACTACAAATATACCCGCTGCCAGAAGCAAACTTTGAGAAAGGACTCATACACTACTCACAATATAACCCGGAACAAGCAATAGATGATTTTGTCAAAGCAAACGAAGCAAGCATTGCAAACAGCAAAGAAATGCACAAACAAGCAGTATTCTATGCAGGACTAGTGCACGTCGACCTGCTGGACAACCTCAAAAAAGGAACAGAATACTTCAAACAATTAATAAAAGAAGTAAAAGACGAAGAAGACTATTTTGTACTATTATCCCAAAGCCTTGTTGCAATATCAGAAAAAAGATTCGAAGAAGCAATAAGAACTATTGATTTCACAACACAAAAATACAAAAAAGGATGGGAAGGATGGTTTTTACGAGCGGTTTACAGAATGCAAGGAGTAGGAGGCTCATCATTCAACATCCCCGAACTAATGGAATATCGAGATTTAGACGAAGCCAAAAAATCGCTAAACACTGCATTACAACTACAACCAGGACAAGTAAGATGCCTGGAAAGACAAGTAAGCCTCAATTGTGCAACATACGATTACGATGCAGCACTAAAAGGTGCAAACGAACTAGTAGAAACACACCCAAACGAAAAATCACTAATAACATTGCTAGGTGTTGTAGAACACTTCACTCAAAACTACCAAAAAAGCCTTGAAACACTCAAAAAAGCAGAAAAATTAGGAGATGAGACTTCAACAAACATAGGATTCCAAGCACTCAACTATATGGAATTAAAAGAATATGAGCGCGCAGAACAATGTTTGACAAGATCCATACAACTGAGAAGTTCACCATCACACTACGCCTACAGAAGCTACATAAGACTACAACTCGCCAAAAAAACAAAAAGCCAAGAAAAACTAGAAGAAGCAATAACAGACGCCCAAAAAGCAATACAAATGCATCCGCGATTAAACATAGCCTACTGCAATCTCGGCAGGTGCTTTGCGTATACAGGAAAAACAGAAGAAGCAATACAACAACTAGAAAAAGCAAAACAGCTAGGCTGTGACATAGCACTATACGAACTAGGAATGATACACTCGCAAAACGACAAAACAAAAGCAATACGATACCTAAAAACATATTTATCAACCAAAGACGATGACAAAGAAGCAAGAGAAAAAGCCAAAGAACAAATAAAAAAACTCGAAAACGAGTAAAAACATAACATTTAAATACAAATTAAACAAAGATAACAAAAAAACAATTCATTGAGGTGATTCAATTGATAAAAAAAATAATTTCTGTGATAATATTCTTGATGCTTGCAACACAAGCATACGCGGTAATGACAACTACTAGTACTGCACCAGGACCAACGTTGCCTGGAAACATGGCGGTAGATACATTTGTTTTTGGCGGAGGAGTACCGGGACTAAGAGTAGATGCAGCTCCAAATTCCACAGGATTAACATTCATACAAGCACCACAAGTTATTAGTGAAGAAGCATTAAACATTTTGGCTCCAATGACGAGCCTAACTCTAAATACTCAAATTTATGCCGAATTGAATACGTTATTAGTAAAAATAGTTGATGCAGGTGACTGGGTTGTTTCAATTCACAACTTACAACCCAACGACGTTCTAGTAACTGCCGTAGAAAAAGCAGATCCTACTAATGCATTTGCAACAATACTTTCAGATAATGGAGGAGATGCTTTGTCGGCTACTGATGTAGTATCAATTGGAAATGGTGAACTTTATCTTACTGGACAAGTATCACAAACAGGCAATAAATATCCTTTTGGAACAATATTGACAGTTGATGATTTAAATCAGGAAATAGATGCTACTGCTGAATTAAGATTAGAACTAACAAACATAGCACCTTCTACAGGAGAAAGATTCACACTTGGTTATGATTTAACAAACGACCAAGTATTGATGACTGGAACTTTCGAAGGAAATTCAGTTCTGGGTGTTATGCTCATCGACGCATCAGATGGAAGTGTTGATGATTCGGCATATTGGGACTACACAACTGCCAGTACTGTAAATAGCCCTAAGAGTGCGGTAGCAACAAATTTGGGAGCTCCAATATTATTATGGGCAGTATCAATAGGACCAAACCCAGGCAATCTGGAATACGCGGCAATAAGCGTGTCAGCTGGTTCATTAGGATTGACAATAGATTCAGATGTGGAAACTGGTGCTGGAGAAATTACAGGAACCTATGACGTGGAACAAGTGTCAGTTATGAACAATCAAGACTTTTTAATTCTTGAAGATGTATTGTCAGGTTTAAATCAATTAACTGCTTTAGTAAAAGTCGATAATACTGGAACAGTAGCTTTTAGCCAAAAACTTACATCAAGCAGTTTAAACTCAAAAGCAGACTTAATGAACAATGGCGACATAGTAATTGCTAGCGGAAAGACAAATGTTGAATTAGTCACACTGGATTCAGTAACTGGAGCTATCATTAACGGAGCATCAATGCCAAATAATTTAAAATCCAGTACTGGAGTAAATTCAATCGCTATATATAATGACCACAATTTTGGAGAAACTGCAGTAGTAGGATATTCAACTGGTGCAACTCCAACAACGGACTATGTAGACCTGTCAAGTATGAGTTTAATGATGAGAGAAATGATTAGTTGGCTTATGTCACAGTATAAACCATCAATAAGAATTGGACTACTTGCAGTAGATGCTCCACAAGGACTTTGGACCATTGACAACGCCGGCTACGGAATACAAATCTACAACATAACAGCAAACCCAGACGTCCCAGAATTCAGCTTAACAACATTGTTGTTAGCAACACTGCTGGCAGGAGGACTTGTACTCTTTGTCGTCCGACGAAAATACAAGTAATTTTTTTTTTCTTATTTTTTTTTAACTTTTTCTGTTAATTTTTCTTGACATGTGTTAGAAAAGCTTACAATTATGAATAATATTATCCGAAATGGATAATAAACTCGCAATACTTAGCTTTCTGGCAAAAAAACTCACAAAAAATGGAAAGGTTTATAAATTCTGTATCTTTTTAGATACATATGTATCAAAAAAGAAACAATGAATCGATGATTTTGCAGCTCTACCTGGGAGATTACAAAGCCCAGTTTTATCTCAGGGAAATAAGCAAACTTGCCGAATTGCCTTTGAAAACAACCCAAAACACAGTGCTAAGCCTTGAAAAAGACAGCATACTCAAATCGTCTGTTCAAGGCAAGAACAAATACTTCAAGCTCAACCTGGATAACATACAAACAAAAATGCGGCTGTTGCAAACAGAAATCCAGAAAACAATCTCTTTTCTGGAAAAATATCCGCAGCTCAAGACCTTCCTTAAATCGATAACAGAAAACAATATGATAATAATATTCGGCAGCTTTGCAAAATTCACGGCAGAAAAAAACTCAGACTTAGACCTGTTAACAGTTTCAGGGGAAATACCCACACATTTGATGCCGAACAACATTCACCAAATTAAACTATCAGAAAACGCATTCCTGAAAGCAGTCAAGCAACAGGAAACATTAATAAAAGAAATCGAAAAAAATCACGTAGTGTTGAACAATCACTCGTTATACGTAAACACAATGTGGAGCCAATATGCAAAATAAGTTAAAATGGTGCTTCGGAGTAAAAGACGGTTTAAAAATGACAGAGCCAAATGAAAGACTGGCAAAATCCTATCTTGAAGAAGCAAAATCCTCTCTTAAACGCGCAGAAAAAAACTTCAATGACGGCGACCTCCTATGGACGACGGTAGTCATATACTATGCAGAATATTACGCCCTATATTCATTTCTTCAAAGAATAGGAATCAAATGCGAAAACCATTTTTGTTCTATTCTTGCAGCCACTTCTCTTTTAGGCGAAGACAAAATAAAAATAATCAACAATCATAAAGATAAAAGAATTGACGCGCAATATTATATGAGGGTTGACAAAGAAGAACAAGTAAAACAAATGCTCCAAGAAGCAAAAACTTTTGTCTCACAATTTGATGAAATCACCTCAAATACGACGGAAAAAGAAATTCAAACGCATAGAACTGCATTAACTTCAAAATGACCTGGAAACCATTCATAACAAGAATAACAATCTTCCTGATACTGTTGTACACGATAATACCTGCAGCAGTCCTAAAAATAGGGACAAAACCACAACTAACAGTAAACGTACTCTACATGCCAATAATATTCGCAGGACTAGTAGCAGCATTTATTTTAATGAAAAGAGACGAGCTCAAAACATTCCAATACACATTCTCAATAAAACAAACAATACTATTCGGCATCTTAGCATACAGCTTCTTCATAGCGTACATCGTGCAGCAAAAACAATACTGGGGACTTGAAAACGCAATACTGCACACAATAACAGGATACGCATTATACCTGATAGGCGGACTAATACTATTTTTAGCAGTATTCAACACAGACTTTGCCAAAAACTTCAAAAAAACCATACTAATGTCATTCGCCATAATAATAGGGTACGGCGGAGGAGCAACAGCACTAAGCCTGGCAGGATACCCAATAACACGAGCGATAACAATACCGCTAAGCATTCTACTCTCAATAACAAACACAGTATCCTTAGAATTCAACAACGCACCAACACTAACAGCAGGAAACTTCACCGCAACAATAGGACCACCCTGCACAGGAATAACATCATTAATACTATTCACAGGACTATTTTTATTCGTAGTAATACTCGACTGGAAAAAAATAAACAAAAAATCACTATTGTGGATGTACCCAATAGGAGCAGCAGGAATGTTCATACTAGCATTTACGCGCTTATATCTGCTCTTCCTCATAGGAGCAAACTATTCACCAAAATTCGCAATGGCGGGCTTCCATAACAATGCAAGCTGGATAATCTTCGTCCTATA
>JBFYLW010000082.1:0-11885 GCA_041305185.1 Nanobdellota archaeon | reverse complement strand
TGGCGCAGTACCAGGTTGTGCCACGGTGGCATTTTACGTCAAACAATGGCCGCCGTGTCAAATCCTCTCGTTGCAAAGCAACTTCAAGGTTGTGCCACGGTGGCATAGAATAAATCACCCTTTAGAGCATATTTAAAGGTTTCGAGACATAACACATCTAAAGATAACTTCACCATACAACAAAGTTTATATTAGTCATGCCTTTCTTAAAAAGCATGAAACACACACATTTCAAACTACTGAAATCTGAAAGAATTCTTTCGCCTGAAGACTTTCTTTTTCCAGAAGTGCACCAAAAAATCCAAAAAGCTCACCAAAAATCGTTGAAAAAAATAAAAATACATAAAAAATGACGAATGCACTTTTATTTTTCAATCACGGCGATTTCTTCGGAGTAAGCACAAAAGGAGAAGAAGTTGATGTTGTTTCAATAATAAGAAAAAATGCAAAAATATTATACAAAGCAATATACGATAAAGGGTATTTAAGAAGCTTACCCGAGCCAGGAAGCCCTGAACTACCTTGGGAAAACGAGGAAAAATGGCGAAAACTAAAAGAAATCAAAGCTGCCATGACAGACTGCCAGCATGCAAATCACTACATAACACCAGAAATCTCACAAAAATTCTATACAATACTGTCAACACTCCTTGCTGATCTGCATCGTAATTACTTCAAATTCGCCAATGCCAACCCTTTTTATGTCTGGAAGACACTCCTTGAATCAAGATACGCCTTCGACCTCGCCAACCTTTTTTTCTGGCTTGCATCCTCGCAAAAGCTTGGAATAGATGTATACTTGATGTCAAAAGAGGAATTTGAAAAGGATTATGAAAACAATCCAAAATTAATGAAAGAACTTGTTGAAAAAATAGACATCCACGTAACATTTGATCTAGAAAAAAAATATGACTTCGAACTTGCCTCAAAAATAATCCAAGAAGGAAAAGTAATAGTAGGACATGATGAAGGCGGACATTCAAAAGTAGAATTCTCATTCATACCATTCATGCTGAACAAATACTGGGAAATCTATTGCAAAGATATGCCAGAAATATATCTGGAAGCAGTAAAAGATTTTGTGGAAAGATATGACGGCAAAATGGCACAATTAATACCACCATTCGTTTCAATACCTTGCAATATCAATATTGACATGGCACTGATTAATGAGTTAGTGAACTTCTTCAAAAAAACAGGATGCACAAAAATAATAGTAAAAGGAGCAGACACCGCGGCAAACAAAGGAAGCAGCGTTTTGGATTGTGATAACCCAAAGAAAAAAATCTTCGCTTTCTGCCCATACCTTTTCCTGGATATTGCCGCTGAGCCAGAAACGTGGCTACTTGAACTAAATAACTATGTAGTCCGCTATGGACTAAAAGGCTATATAATGTTGCAAGCAGTTGTAAGAGACTCTGAAGCAAAACAAATAGAGGAAAGATACGAAGAAGCCATCGTACACAAAACAACAGTAGTTGGAGATATAGCATGGAGACGATGCGTCAAGACAATATACTACTTCTTACAAGACTTCTGGAAAACCCACGATGTAAGACTGTTGCACACAACAGAAGAAGTACATTACGCGCTTAATGACCTGCCACAAAAAGAAGAAGTACCAAAAAAGGATATTAAAAAATTAATATATTTAAAGGAAGATAAGAGCATACAACAAATATTAAAAACAGTATTAAAAAAAGTAGAAGGAGTTCTCCACAAGGATAAAAAAAGAAAATTTGAAGTCAGCGATTTAGAAGAGGAGTTTTCAGATGCAAATCAAAAACTTGACATGGCAGGCGAATTCATAAATTTAATATCACCGATGGGAGCACACGCGCTAGACATAGTATTCGGAAAAATTGAAGAAAAAGGAGAAAGAGAAATGTATTTACTCGAAGCAAACGGCAGCAACACGCGAAGCGACCCAATACCGATGAATGAATACACAGGAAAATGGAAAAAAGGACAAAAAACGATGTTTGATGAATATATGGAATGGGCATTAAACATCTGTAATGGAAACCCTGAACAAGCAGGAGCATACACCAGAAAAATTTTTTCTGAAGTGGACGAAAAAAAACGCGCAGAATACTTGAAAGGAGTGGAAATGCTCTGGGAAAAAGCCAACACTATCCTCACATGGAAAATTGCCTATTGCTCAAATGGGGGGGTTTTTTACCCTAAGTATGAAAAAGTATAAGTTCAAATAACTGGTATGGATTTGGACAAGGTGTCCAACAAACCTATAAAGTAATCATAATGAGTGAGCTTATTACGATCACGATGGCTGAGCCTTTCATCAATTTCATCGCGAGAAAGACCTGCTTCTTTGAGCAAAATAAGATAAATTTGCATATACTGCGCACCCTTGATGCGGGGACCATAAGCAGCAACAAGCTGTCTGCCACGATTAATGTAAAAAGCCATCTTCTCAACTGCATTAAGAGCCAACTCACGTGAAAAAACTCCACTGTGAGCACCATATGCTTTTTTAAAATCAATACTACCGATTTTGGCAAGAGAAGCCAGGAAGGTCTCATGATCCTCAGTCAGAGGAACATGCCTCTTGTTAATCATATCACCTGTAAAAAGAATCTCATCAACAAGAACAGAAACATCGCCTAACTCACAATGACCAGGCGTCTTATGGACACTAATAGGAACCCCTGCCAATTCAAAAGGAATATCATCTTGTTCAAAATTATCAAAACTAGACGGAGCCAAATATTTAGCGCCTTTGAAAAAACGCCCATTATACGTATGATCAAGATGAAGATGCGTATAAAAAAGATGCTTAACGGGCTTTTTCAAGTCAATACAGAGATCATTAATGTCAGAAACCACTTGTTTTTTTGTACCTGGATCGATAACAACAAGAGACTCCGGACCTTCAATTACCCCGGCAGTGTTTTCAACCCAAACTCGATTCCCTAGTCTATATAGCATAAATCACCGATTGTTACTACTACGTAGGGGCAATATATAAAGCTTTCGGTTAAAAACGCACCTCATATATGAAGAAACATAGAAAAGCTTTATAAAACCCCATAAAAAAGGTAATATTTATAGCGGGGTAGGGAAGTCTGGAGTTCCCGATGGGCTCATAACCCATAGCTCGGAGGAGTTCAAGGCTTAGTCGCCCTGGACGCCGAATTCAAAAATCAGGGTGCTTAGTGCACCGGAATGAAAGTCCTCCTCCCGCTATACTGAGGGGCTCTCCAAAGCCCCTCTTATTTTTCTAGAACTATTCAAGGCCGCAATGGTCTTCAGTCTATTGCTATTATGGTTACGTTCTTGCCATAATCTAAACTTTTCTAGGTTTTTTGGACTTGAAAATCCAATAATCTTCATCCATTTGACAAGTTGAGAATGCCCATAAATACTAATTCTATGATGTATGTAGAACCCTGCCTTCAACCTTTTATCTTCATATTTGTAATCATAATGCTTCGACACGATAAAACCCAGTGCTTCTAATTCTTTAGCGATTTCATCTATAAACGACTTACTTTCAGAGCAACCAGAAATGACTGGATAATATTGAATGAATTTGTATCGGCGTTTCAAAGCTAAACAAAAATCAGTATCTGCAACCCCGCGAATGTAATTCACAATCAGCTTTTTGTCCAGTTTAATCCATTTAGGAATTCTTAATTGGTCAAATTTCCTATTTTTAGGCAATCCCAGAACTTCAGCCAAATATTCAACTAATGCTTTAGAACGCACACAAATGCCATATGTATGCTGAAACATTTGTGGTTTTACAAGAATATTGAATAAACGTTGTAGTAACGGACAAACAATTAAGATATAAAAGTCCTGTTCATCAGCAGGATTGCCCTCGCAAGTTATGTAGTAATCGGCTTTGTTCTTCCTAACGGCAATGTGGCCATCGCCAGCCATAAGACCACAGAAATATGCTAAATCTGGCGAAGGTTCTTCTGGCAATGTCAAATCCTTTATTCGTGCTTTTGGGCTGATCTTTATTTTACTTGTATCAAATCTCATTAAAAATCAAAGAGATTTTGTCTTTAAATACGCTATGCGTGTACTTGTCCAGTGTCCAGTCGAAAGAATTACAGATTACAGCCTATCCGGTCTCGTCACATCAGTATGCATCCTGTGCTGAATCTGGTGCTCGATATCCTCAAATGCTTTGTGCAATGCCCTCGGCAGCTCCCAATCATCAGCATCAGAACTGTCAAACATGTGTGTAGGCGCAGAAACCTTAATGTGCATCGAGTACTTCTTTCTACCACCTTCTTTTTCATAGCATTTTATGTGGACTATCATGTTAGTAATGTTGTGCAGCTTTCTCTTGATTTTCGCAAAATATTCAGTCGTTATCGTATTAACAATGGACTGCTCTTCAGCAGAAAGCTCGCTGACGCCGACAAACTGTATCACTTCCTGAACTCCAAATTTTGGTACTTCTTTTTCCATAATCACACATATAAACAAAACGTATATAAACATTTCTGAATAAAGAGGCTGTTATGAAAGTTTGCGGGATCGATGAAGCGGGCAGAGGATGCATCATCGGACCTTTGGTAATCTGCGGAACGGTCATTGATGAGAAAAAAGAAAACACCCTCAAAGAATTAGGCGTAAAAGACAGTAAGCTTCTCACTCCCTTGCAGAGGGAAAGGATTGCTAAAGAGCTTCCAAAACACGTAAAATACCAGCTGATATTGGTTCCGCCTGCTGAAATAGACAAGAATGTTCTTTCTGAAGAAGGAGCAAACCTTAACTGGCTGGAAGCAGACAAGTCTGTTGAGCTGATTAATATGCTCAATCCTGAAAAAGCGCTCATAGACTGTCCAAGCACAAACACAAAAGCATATCATGAATATATTGCTGAGCGCTTGATGGCAAAGAGCATCACTTTCAAGACAGAGCACAAAGCTGATTCAAAGTATCTTATTGTTGGAGCTGCTTCTATTCTTGCAAAAGTTGCCAGAGACGCAGAAATAGAAAAAATAAAAGAGCACGTTGGCGAGGATTTCGGCTCTGGCTACATGGCAGACCCGAAAACAGCTGCATTCTTGAAAAAGGCGTGGGATAAGCATCCTGAAATTTTCAGGCACAGCTGGACACCTTATAAGGTAATTGCTGGTTTGAAGAAGCAGAAGAAGTTGGGAGAATACTAAACCGCCACCAAATAAGCCCCTATTGCAATCATCAGCACAGCCACGATTTTTATTGTCAAAGTTTTTCTTGTGAATTCCTCTTTTAGTATACTTGGCAGAAATATGCTGAAGAGCAGTGCCAGGATTAGCATGTATACAGGTTGTACTGAGCTTAGTGCGCTTACGATTGATACTGGTCCGTTCGAGACTGCGAATAAAAAAATCAGCGCTCCTATGAACGTCAGTCCTTCTGATAAGAATATATAGTGCAAGCTTTTTGCAACGTGCTTGAAGTGTGCTCTGATTTTAGGCGAGAGCAGTGTTAAAGAGAGTCCGGTAAACAGTCCAAAGCATTGCAAAGTGAATAATTGCAAGAATTGTAAATCTCCCAGCATGTATTTTTGTGTTGTTATTATTCCGGCATTTAATAAGCAGGTAAACAATCTCCAATAGAAGCCTTTTCTCATTAATATTCCGCGTTGGATTCCTTGTATTCCAATCAGGACTGCTCCTCCAATGACCAGAAGCACTGCAAAGTATTTCCATCCTGACAGGCGTTCACCCAGGAAAAGTGCTGCGAACAGCAGCACAAAAATAGGAGATAGAAAAGCTATAGAGACTACACGCGATGCTTCCTCAACTGACATAACATAATAATATACAACATAGACTATGGTTATTACAAGACCCAAGAAGAAAACAACAAGCATTTGTGTTGCCGTCACTCCTTTGAATGATACAAAGAAAAGTGCGCCAAGTGCAAATACCAGTGCGACAAAACCTGCCATTGGCGCCATGGCAAAACAGTATCTTACTCTGTTATTTAACAGGAATTTGTCAACTACGTTTGAAAGAGCGTAAAACAAAGGCGCAAGGAGTGCCAGCAGAATCCAAGTTTCCATCTACTTCACTTCAATAACCTTAATAATATGCCATCCAAACTGTGTTTTGACTGGTTTTGAGAGTTCTCCTGGCTTCATTGCAAAAGCAGCAGTCTCAAACTCCTTAACCATCTGGTTTCTTCCAAACCAGCCCAAATCACCGCCTTTCTTTCCAGAAGGGCAGAGAGATTTCTCCTTTGCAACAGCTTCAAAGTCCTTGCCGTGGTTGATGTCAAATAGCAGTCCGAAGGCTTCTTGTTCTGTTTTTACCAGTATGTGCGCTGCGTGTACTTTAGATGCCATACCATTTTAACCAAATATCATATTTAAATACCTTTCTGCCCACCAAATCTTTATAAACTCTTAACATACCAAAAGACATAATGGAAACAGGTGAAACACCGACGACACAACAGTTGGCAAGCCCTCAAGTAGCTAAATCTACGAAGATTTCCAGGCTTGTAATGGACGGTTTCAAAAGTTTTGGAAAATACACCGAACTATTGTTTGGAGATGATTTCAATGTAATTCTTGGTCCTAACGGAAGCGGCAAAAGCAACGTACTGGACGCACTATGCTTCGTTCTCGGCAAAAGCTCATCCAAACAATTACGAGCAGAAAAAAGCTCCAATCTAATATATAACGGCGGAAAAACCAAACAGCCAGCAAAAGCAGCAGAAGTAAGCATAGTATTTGACAACAAGAATAAAACATTTCCATTGCAAGAAGACGAGATAAAAATATCGAGAATAGTTCGGCAGGATGGGGCTAGCAAGTATAAGATTAATGGCAAGACCAAGACAAGACAGGAAATAATTGAACTTCTGGGCTCTGCAAAAATAAATCCAGACGGCTACAACATCATACTTCAAGGAGACATAATAAGACTTGTAGAAATGAACACAGTCGAAAGAAGACAACTAATCGAAGAAGTGGCAGGCATAGGAGTATATGAAGAAAAGAAACAACAAGCTTTGAATGAACTGCAGAAAGTGGGAGACAAGCTAAACGAAGCAGAAATCATACTAAAAGAAAGAGAAACCTATCTAAAGGAATTGAAAAAAGACAGAGACCAAGCACTCAAATACAAAGAACTCAACGACAAAATAAAACAAAACAAGGCAAGCTACCTCAAAAGAAACCTCAACAGGAAAGACGAAGAACTCAAAAAACTTGAAGAAAAAAGCGGGGCGCACAAAGAAAAATTCACAAAACTGCAAGAGCAAATCAAAGGATTAAGAGAAGAAATTGCAAAACACAAACAGGCAATCCAGGATATTAATTCAGAGATAGAAAGAAAAGGAGAAATAGAACAAATAAAAATTCAGAAAGAAGTCGAGCAGTTAAGAATTCAATTAGCAACACACAAAACGAGAATCAGCTCCTGCAAGACAGAAATAGAAAGAATAACACAAAGAAAAGAACAATTGCAGAAGAATCTTGAGGATGTCGGACTAAAAATAAAAGAGCTGACTGAGCAAAAACAAAGCCAGACAGCACAATTACAATCAATGATTAAAACAATTTCTGAACTTGACGGCAAAATAAAAGATTTCAAGCAAAAACATAATCTGGCAGACGAAGCAGACATAGACAAACAGTTTGAAGAGCTTGACAAAAAAGCAGAAGAAAAACAGAAAGAACTACAGCTTCTAAGAGAGAAACAGCAGGCGTTAGTCAGAGAAAAAGACAAAGCAGAATACCAGATTGTGACAATGGACGAAAAAATAGCCAAAGTCAAAGAATTAGAAGACGCACACCAAGAAGACCTAACAATCCTAAAGAAAAACAAAGAACAATTCAAAAAACTGGCATTAGAACTGAACGAACTCCTCAACCAAGACAGCAAAGACGCAAACACCCTCGCAAGAAGCAGAGCAGAACTACACTCATTACGAGAAGACGAAAATAAACTAAGCATCAAACAGGCAAGTGTTCAAGATAACATAGCAGCAAACATCGCAGTCAAGAAAATACTTGAGAATAGGCAGAAATTTGGGGAAGTATACGGCACGGTTTCAGAGCTCGGAAGCTCTGAAAGCAAATATGCACTCGCGTTAGAGATAGCAGCTGCGCAAAAAATACACAGCATAGTAGTAGACGACGACAAAACAGCATCAAATGCCATCAAGTTTTTGAAACAAGGCAAATTCGGATTTGCAACCTTTTTACCACTTAATAAGATCAAGCCAGCACAACAAAAAGAAGAATTGAAAAAATTGTCAAAAGAGAAAGGAGTTTACGGCTTTGCAATAGACCTGCTCGATTTTGATATCAAATTCAAGAACATATTCTCACACGTGTTTGGAAACACGCTCGTTGTTGAGGACATAGAAACTGCCAGAAGAATAGGCATTGGCGCGGCAAGAATGGTGACATTAGATGGAGACATCTGCGAACACACAGGCGCAATGACCGGCGGATTCAGACAGAAAAAAACAGGAAGCTTCAAAGAAAAAGAAATAGAAGGAAAACTGGAAGATGCACGCAACAAAATAACAGAATTCGAAAGCACATTGAGCAAACTTGAAAATTCAAGAAAAGAAAACGAAGAAAAAATAGCAAAATTAAGAGAGCTTAAAGCAAATGTCGAAGGGGAGATTATCAAGCAGGAAAAAAGCCTGCACCTTGACGTAGGAGATCTGGAAGCAACCAGAAACTACAAAGAAGAACTCGGAAAGACAATCACACAAATATCAAAAGACCTTGAAAAACTTGAAGAAAACCTAACAATCCAGACAAAATCACTGACAGACCTGAAAATTGAGAAACAAACCATTAGAAATAAGATAACAGAATTACGAAACCCGAGAGTTCTTGCAGAATTAAACGCATTTGAAGAAAAAAGAAAACAACTGGACCAGGAAAAAACAAGAATAGACTCTGAACAGAAGAACATAGATGTTCAACTGACAGACATACTTGGCAGAGACAGCGAAAACATGCAGAAACTCCTCAAAGATATGGAAAAAGAAGAAGGAGCATTCACAAAAGAGATAGAAGACCTGGAAAAATTAGCAACATCACAACAAACAGAACTCGACAAAAAAGAAAAAGAACAAGCACAATTCTTCAGCCAGTTCAAAGGACTGTTTGAAAAAAGAAACAAGCTCAGCGAAGAAGTCAACGGAAAAGAAACAAAAATATTAGGAACTGAAGAAAATTCCAGAAAAGAAGAATTATCATTAAACACACTCTCTATCGAAGAAGCAAGAGTAAAAGCAGAAATAGCAGGCATAAATGCAGAATTCGAACAATATTCCGGCGTTGAACTCAACATGGAAAAACCAGAAGAACAGTTGAAAAAAGAAATCAATGATTTCGAAAAAATGATGACAAACATAGGCAACGTGAACATGAGAGCCTTAGAGATTTATGAAACAGTTGAAAAAGAATACGGAGGACTGCTCGGCAAGAAAAACATACTGCTAAAAGAAAAAGACGACGTAGTCAACCTGATGAACGAAATAGAAACAAGCAAAAAAGACCTATTCATGAAAAGCCTTAATGCAGTAGACGAACAGTTCAGAAGAATATTCGGACAACTAACAACAAAAGGAGAAGCATACCTTGAACTTGAGAACAAGCAAGAGCCATTTGCTGAAGGATTACGCATTAACGTCAAAATAACAGGAAACAAGTTCCTAGATATCAGGAGTTTAAGCGGAGGAGAAAAAACAATGACGGCACTAGCATTCCTGTTTGCAATCCAGGAACACGAACCAGCAACATTCTACATCCTTGATGAAGTTGACGCAGCACTAGACAAGCACAACAGCGAAAAACTTGCCAAACTTATCAGAAGCTATTGCACAAAAGCACAATATGTTGTCATCTCCCACAACGATGCAATAATCTCAGAAGCAGACATTCTTTACGGAGTCAGCATGAACCAGGAAGCAGGACTAAGCAATGTAGTCAGCCTGAAAATGTAGACAAAACCTTCTTGATTTTATCCATAGTATCAGCCCAAGAATAATTCTTAACAATCGTATTGCGAGCTTCCTTACCCAAAGACCTTCGAATATTAGGATGCTTCAACAAGTAAACAATCTGGTCAACAAGCTCATCAACATCCTGACGGGCAAACAACAAACCATTCTTCTTATGAACAACATACTCCCGGATATTACCTACCGGAGTAACAACAACAGGCAAACCAACAGACATAGCCTCCATAGTAGCCAAAGAAGAAGTTTCTGTAAGACTTGGAAGAACAAAAACATCCATAGCCTGCAAAAAAGGAACAACATTATCCTGACGACCAACACGAATAACGCTTCTTGAAGAAGGAATTTCCTGCTCAAGACCCTCACCAACAATCAACAAAACAGTATGACGATGTTTCGAGTGAATACGCTGAAAAGCCTCATAAAGAGTAGGCAAATCCTTCTCACGCGCAATCCTGCCGCAAAACCCAATAACACGCCTGCCAGCAAGATCAAGACGGGCTTTTGCAGAAAACTTAGACTTAGGAGGACAAAAAACAGAAACAGAAACACCCATACGAACGAACTCCTTCTTAGTATGAATCCCATTGCCAGACAACAAATCAGCAACCTCATTAGAAGGAACAAGCAACAAAGAACACTTATTGTACAAACGCCGGGCAAGCATCCTGACAAACCATTCAGCAACAAACTTAGGACGCTTAATAGCACGCTTAGCAAGCTCCCAATCAATACTATGAATATAGCTCACAACAGGCTTTTTGAAACTATGCGCGATATTAATCCCAGCACGACCCACAGGACCAATAGTCTGATTAAAAACAACATCAGCATCCCTGATAACTCTCTCCATAACAGAGGTTTCAGGCTTGCAAAAATAAATGTCACCAAAACGAATGTTAACCAAAGGAAAACGAACAATCCTAACACCCTTAATCATAGGTATTTTACCTGGAAACTTCGGAGCAAAAACAGTCACTTCAGCAGTTTTTGCAAGCTCGGGAAGCAAAAGAGACAAAAATCTCGCAATACCATCCCAGCGCGGAAAAAAACAATCAGTCGTAACAACGATTTTCATTTTAGCTTATAAAACACCTCAGCATACCTATAACCATTAATAAGACCAGACACAAAATCATTCAAAATCATCTTCCACAACAAAGACCAAATCGCAAAAGTCTGACTCTTATGAACAAGAAAAGCTCTAATCTTCGTATTAAAAGTGTCAGAAACATCAAAAACAACACGCGGCAGATTACGATTCCGCAACTTAACCAAAGACCAAACATCAAAAGAATAAACAGGACACTGAATCGCCCTCTTTTCAATCAAACGCATAATTAACCTGTAAACAGCACGGTGATCAGGATGAAAATCATCAATACCATGCGTGAAAATCTTAGAAGGCTTTTCCTTCTTAATAATCCAAGCCAGCTTATCATCAATCTTCCTCTTCCTGAAATCATCATCAAAATGACCCTCCCTCATGCTCAAATAAGCAATTCCAGAACCACCGATAATCTTGTCTGCTTTCAGACCCTCTTTCACTCGCTTTTCTATGACAACTTCCCTTCTCAAGTAGGGGTGTGACATTTCTCCGAACGAGCAGATGATTGTTCTGATACGCTTGCCTTCCTTTGCGTATTTTGCCAGCGTTGCACCTGCACCAACAATGTGGTCATCATTATGCGCAGCAATGGCGAGAATAGTTTCTTTCATACATTCGATGGTAGAATAAGGGTTTTTAAAAGTATGCGAAAAAAGAAAAAAATGCGTCGGCCGGGATTCGAACCCGGATAGTCAGCTTGCTTCAAAAAGCGCGCTTTTTGGATCATCCGAAAGCTGCGCTTTCCGATGGAAGGCTGAAGTCATTTAATGGAAAAACTCCGAAGAGCTTTTCTGCCATTAGACCACCGACGCAT
>JBFYLW010000081.1:0-11733 GCA_041305185.1 Nanobdellota archaeon | reverse complement strand
AAGCCAGCATCAGAGCTATTAATGTCATCCTCATCCTCAAAATAGTCAATCGCATTGTCATCATAGTAGTCTACCATGCTCTCAACCTCAACTCGCGCTGACAAGTCTCCTTAGTCAAAGCCTTAAACTGCTCAAAAAACAACTCCTGAATGTTTTCCATTCCTATCACCTCTTTACTTAGAAAACCAGATATTACTGTTTAAATACGCCACGCGGGTGGTTGTCCAGTGTCCAGTGGCTTTTTCAAGAAAATTTATATATAAAACCTGCATTTTTAATGAAAAAGTTGTGATGACATGTTAAGACTTTATGAGAAAGTAGTGGGTGATGAAACACTTGTCGAACTGCTAGAACGCGCCGACAGAGCTAAAGACAATTATTCACCTCCAATAGTAATCGTTCTCGGAACCGACCAAAACAACGCAAAAGTACGCCACCCATTCATATTCAGCAACCAGGCAGACTATGACAAAAACTTTCCAAAAATACGCCCAAACCTGGACGGAAGAATAATCAAGCACGAATTCGGAACAGACCAATACACCTGCCTAACAGACATCGCAGACGAGGCTGATGAAAAACTGCGCGGACGATGGGTAATAATGGGCTACGGCATTGAGAACTCAGATGGCAAAAGAGAAGAAATAGTGAGACAATTCCCGACCAAACAAGCACTATTGAATGCAAGAGAAGAAGTTCTGGAAGAAATAAACGGAATAGCGCTTGTGCATCAATACGGCACAACAGACTATGAAATTGTACAAACCCTTGAGTTTATCGAAGAAGACAAAATAGTACCTAAAACTCGTCCAAAGACTTATTCTTGTCAGCAACAAAAGTCGTAGTACCCTCCTTGCCACCCATAATCTTCTTAGTCTCAATAAAACCGCCCTTTTCCAAAGTTTCAATACGCCGCTGAAAAGTCTTGTAAGTAGCAGAACCACCCTGCTCCTGGTAAATCTTGAACAAGTCACCAATCCTACCAGACTGGGATTTAACAAGCTGCAAAATAACGCGAGCATCATCAGCAAGAGCATCAGCAGGCTTTATAGAAAAATCAGAAAGCTTAGAAAGCGCCTTCTCAGCATGCTCAACAAGAATACGTCTTGAAGACTGGTCCTCAGCAGACAAACCAGCCTCCCTCAACAAGTGCAAACCAGCCCTGATATCACCAGAAGCCACAGTCTTATCAACAATAAGATTCAAAGCAGAATCATCCCAAAGACCAGGAGAAAAAGCAAACTCAATACGATGCTTAAGAATACCAGCAATCTCCCCAGTTGAATAAGACTGAAAAACAATCTTCTCAGGCATCAACCTCGAACGAATACGCTCATCAACAGCAAAATACCACTGAGGATGATTAGTAATCATCAAAATAGTCTTCTTCAAGATGTCAGTAAAAATATTATACAGAAAGTCAACATCCTCAACCTTATCAACCTCATCAAAAGCAAAAACAGCAGACTTCTTATTAACCATATTCTGAATAAGCTTGAACAAATCCTCAGTATTCTTGTTCTGAATGAACTTGTAGCCTAGCTGTTCACACAAATCAGCAAAAATCTTGTAAGTAGTATTCTTCTGCCAACAATTAACATAAAGAACAAGAATGTCAGGAGCATTAACATCAGGATTCTCTTCAAGCTCCTTCAAAACGAGCTTGACCGCAGCAGTCTTTCCAATACCCGGAGCGCCTGAAATAATACAATTTCTCCCAGTCCTACCCTGCAACAACGGCTTAATACAATTAGCAATACCGTGATGCTGTTCCTCCCTGAAAGGCAGATTCTTAGGAAGCCATTCAGGATCCAACGAGTCCTCATTTTTAAACAGGGATTCACCCGCAGACAAGTCCTTCAAACCCATAAAAACATCCGAGAATTGAAGGTATAATAAATTTGTGGTACTGCAGAATTACCTTAATCTCGAACCACAATACCTGCAGAAACGGTCTGTAGGCGAAACAGTAATCCTGCACATCGGACAATAACGCCCCAAAACCTGAGCAGGAGTAGGAATACCATGAGGCTCTGACCTCTCCTTTCTCGGAGTCAAAACAAACAAGTAAACAATCTTACCAATGCCAATCGCGATAAAAATCAAACCAACCCAAGCAAACAAAGAAACCCTGCCACCCATAATCCCTGCACTAACAGCTACAAACAAGCCTACGCCTATCCAAGCCCACCAGGGAATCTCAGCCATTATTACCTCTTTTTTTCGCCACCGGCGAACTGATTAACTTTTCTTCATAACCTTAAAGCCCGTGTATTTTTGCAGAACTTTAGGTATTTCCACACTTCCATCTTCGTTCTGGAAGTTTTCAATAATCGCAACAATAGTGCGCGTAGTCGGAACACAAGTGCAGTTAAGCGTGTGCACGTAAGGACGCTCCTGACCTTTCTGATAACGAATATTTGAACGCACTGCCTGATAGCTTGTGCAGTTCGAACCAGAAGCAACCTCCCTAAATGCGTTCTGAACAGGATACCACACCTCAACGTCATATTTCTTAGCCGCAATAATTCCGAGGTCGCCTGTACAGACGTTCACGACACGCATGTGCAGTCCAAGGCTTTCAAAGAATTCAACTACATTCTTCAACAGTTCTTCATGGAAATGCCAGGATTCCTCTGGTTTGCAGACAATGATTTGCTCTACCTTATTGAACTGGTGCACCCTAAAAATTCCTTTCTGGTCTTTTCCGTGAGCACCAGCCTCTTTCCTGAAATTCGTTGAATAACCAGCAAGCTTTACCGGCAATTTAGATTCGTCAAGCACCTCGTTCATGTACATGCCGATAAGCGGGTGTTCCGAAGTAGCAATGGCATACAGATCTTCACCTTCAATCTTGTACATGACTTCCTCAAAATCCGACAGACTCACAACACCTTCGTAAGCATTGCGCGACATCATGTGAGGAGGAAGTATAGGCACATATCCTTTTTTCCGCATAAAATCAAGACCATAATGCATGATAGCCATATCCAGAACTGCCAAATCACCCTTCAAGAAATACCAACGATTGCCAGAGATTTTCGCAGCACGCTCCAAATCAGCCCAATCATTCTTCTCAATCAAATCAACATGACTGATTGGGGCAAACTTGAACGTAGGTTTCTTGCCAACAGTCTTAACAACCTTGTTTTCAGCATCATCCTTGCCATAAGGAACACTCTCATGCATCAAATTAGGAATCTTAAACAAACAAGCCTTGATTTTGTCCTGCAATTCAGCCAACTGTTTTTCAGCTTCTGCAATAATCTTTGGAATGTCAGCAGCTTCCTCAATAAGATTCGAAGCATCCTTACCAGCCTTCTTAGATTCATTAATTTCCATTGAAACCTTGTTTCTTCTCGCTCTTGCCTGATCAACCTTAGTCTTCAAACCACGCCAAAGCTCATCATTCTTCAAAACAGAATCAAGAAAAGTCAAATACTCAGGAATCTGACGCTTGCGAAGATTTTCGCGCACAACATCAGAATATTGCCGGACATAATTGATGTCCAACATTTCACAAACCCCTAAAACTCAGTTTTTCATTATGATCCAAAGCATCAATAACAACCTTGCCGAATTTGTTAGACTTCTTAATTCTAACAACACCCTTCTTGCTAACAGCAAAAGTTGCCAAATATTCATCATTAACATAAAGATCAACATCCTTTCCAGAATACTGCTCCCCAAGCAAGAATTCAGCATGCTTGCCACTACCAAAACTCCTATAAGAAATCTCCCTACCAGCCGGCTTCTTTGGCTGAGCCTCCAATTCGCGAATATCCAACCCAATACCCAACTGCTGCTCCAAACCCTGAATGTTCTTACCCTGCGTACCAATAATAGCAGAAATATACTTCTCAGGAACATAAACAACAGCACGATTATCACTAACAATCTCAACCTTCACATCCTCACTATACCTCTGGAAAACACGCTCCAACTGCTTGGCAGCCAATGCCTTCGCACCAGTAGCTTTTTCCTCACGAACCGGAACAACCACTGTTTCTTCACCATACGAATAGATTTCTGCAACAAGCTTGTTAGTCTCAAAATCCACAATAACAACAACAGGCCTTGCAAGATCAGCTTCAGTCATACCAGCAGGCACTTTAACAACCATATCAATGCCCAACACCTGGTCAACCCTACCGTGTTTAATGAATACTACTGTGTCTATAACGTGAGGAATAACACCCAAGTCAATCTTGCCGATGAAACGCTGAATAGCATCCAAAGGATTAGTACCGTGAACAACACCAACCATACCCACACCAGCCAAACGCATATCTGAAAACAACAAAAAGTCCGGAACATTACGCATCTCATCAAACAAAGAATAATCAGGTCTTGACAACAACAAGACATCATGAACTTCCTCAGGAGAGCTTCTGCTGTATGACAATTGAGTTATTGTATCCGGCAAGACTAAATCTCTCGGAGCTTCAACAGTCTTAACAATCTTGCCAAGCTCAGCATACTGTTCCACTAACGCCTGCGCGAACGTGCTCTTACCCATGCCCGGCGCTCCTGCAATAAGAATACCTTCTGCATGCTTAGACAAACGCTCCCTCAACTTCTCAGACATCTCATAATCCTTCATCATCAACTTTCTAACAGGTCTCACTGCAGTAATTTCCCAATTATCACTAAAAGGCGGACGCAAAATAACAGTCCTGTACAATCCCAACTGGACAATAGTAGAACCCTCACGCTGAATCTCAAGAAAACCATCAGCCCTACAGCCAGCCTCATCAATCATCTCACGCGAAATCTCCTTAATCTCATTAGCAGTCATAAGCTCCTTTCCAACAGCAACAAACTGCCAACTCCCAGGAGTCCCCTTCTTAGCCATAGGAAGCACTCTATCCCTCAAATGAACACTCATAGTAGTCTCATCAAAAAAAGCATCAATCTTCAAAGGCTTAGGACAATACTCTTTCTGAGGAATAAACAAAACCTTAATACCCCTCGCCTCAGCAACCCTTGACTGCACCTTGTCAGCAGTCATCAAAGTAGCATCCTCATCATAAGCAAGCTGTCTGATTAAAGAATCAATCTCGCCAAGCTTGGCATACCTAATATCACTTGAAGCAGGACGCTGACCAGCAAAACGAAGAGAAAGCTTATTTTTGGCAGATAACTCCTGCAAACGCTTAACCTCATCCAAACCAAGATAACCAGAAGCACGACCAGCATTAGCCTGGTGCTCCAGTTCAGCAAGCACTGCTTCGTGCAAGATAAGTTCACCTACCTGAAGCTCACCTTTCGCCAACTGCTCGCTAACAAGCTCCTGAATTATAACAGAGGTGTCAGGAACAAGCTTTTCTACACTTTTTTGCATAACAGGAACGGAGAAAAGGGTGTTTATAAAGGTTGTTACACTTTAACAAGACAATTAAAAATTATCGTTTTCCAAAAATAAGCCGCTCGCCCTTCATACGCTCATATTCCTGGATGACTTTATCAGGAACGCGCTTATTTGCAGCAAGCGCATATTCGACATGCTTCAAATAAATATAACGCGCATACTGAGCCCTGCCCCTTCTCCACGGATCATTAATGCAACCAGGAAGCTTATCCCTTTGTCCACTAAGCGTAAACCACCGTTCATATTCTATAATATCCTCTTCACTAAAACCTCGACTGCGACTAAATGCTTTCCAATCCTTTTCCAATAAAACCTGTTCCTCAGATGTTAATTGCTTATAATTAGCAGGATAAGCAGGATCAAGCCCACCTTTCTTTTCTTCCACAGCAACCGCTTTCATTACGCGCTCATATTCATCAAGAAATTCTGAAAAAGTCATCTCCCAAGGCTCCTTAAGCCCTGCTTTCATCTCTCCGGCTGACTCTGCTTTTTTAAGAGCTTGATACTGAGAATTCACCTCATTAATGGACTGCTCTATTACCTTATCTCCTGGCTGAGAACCGAACGGCTCGCTAACAACATGCTCCCCTCCAGATATCATTCTTCTTTCAGCAGAAGGATTTCCATCACGGAACCACCAAAGAAGATCATTCTGGCACCACATCAGTTTTACGCTAGAATAAGCCCTGTCCTGATCCACCTTCGGATACTCAATAAAACCAGTCAATGTAGAATACCAAACAGTACATATCTGCGGAACGGCTGTCCCGTGAAAAATTATGTCACCAGCATAACGCTGAGGATTAAGCAGTTTCTTAACATTCGATTCAATAACCACATTCATAATTTAAAAACAAAAATGCAAGAATATAAAACTTCGCTTGTTTTCAGAAGAACTAGAACAAATCAACAAACCAGCCAACAACACGCCTATACCACGGCATACCAGAAACAGTTACAGAAACACTGCTTCTCTCACTAAAATCCTTACCAAACACGTCCTTGTAAGAAACAACAATATCAAACAAAGGATTGCCGGAAAACAACTGGTCAGAACGAATGTTAACAACAATCTCCTGATTAACAGTCAATTCACCCACATCAACAAAAGCAGAAGCGCCAGCACCCTTCACTGCAACAGAAACATTCTGAGGAAAAGAAACACTCTCCCTTGAAAGCATAAACCTAACAGCAAAAGAATCACCATAAGAAACAATCTCAGGAGCCCTAACATCAGCAATCGCTATCCTAGGAGAATCCATACGAACAACAGTAAGCATAGCCTTCTTAGCAAGAGAGCCAGATTTAACATTAACCTCAGCCTCATGAGGACCAGAAGCCGATGTAGGAACAGTGAAAGCCAAAGGAAGACTACCACCCGCAGGAATAGAAACATCCTGGCATTCTTCAAAACAAACAGTAACAGGAACAGAAACATCCGCGTGATTCTCAACAATACAATTCAACTTAGCAGTATCAGACCAAACAAAATCATCCTCAAAAGCACAAGACAAGTCAAGCAAATCCTTCTCTTTTTCAGACAATCGAGCAATAGAAGAATCAACATCAGACAAAGAAAAAACAACATCCCAAGCACCAATCGAAAAAGCAGACTTTTCAGACACATTCCTCAAATCGTAAACCTGCAAAGGAATCTCATACTGGAACTTAGGGTCAAGATCTGATTTAACACCAAACTTCCAGAACAACCGGCCACGAGAACGAGGAGGCAGGATGATAGACTGAGACTCATCACTCAACAAAGTCAACTCATTCACTCGCGCAAGAGCAAAAGTACCACCAACATAATAATCAGCCAAGTTCTCAACATCAAGAACAGCACCATTAAAACTGCCGAAACCAACACGCGAACGGATAGGAGAAACAGAAAATTTGAGAGCAGAAGGAACATTGCCAGAAGTTTCCAAGAGACCAACAGACAAAACCAAATCATTAACCTTCACATCAACATCCTTAGACTTCCACTCAAAAACAGTAGTAGGCTCCTGAGGGTCAAGACTCTCCTTCAACTTAATATGACCAGGATTAACCCAGCCAAACTCACCAAAAGTCACATCAAAAGGAACCCAGCCAACACCAGGAAAATAAACCTCAGCCCAACCATGAGGACCCCAACCCTGAGGAAACTGAGGACTATTGGAAAAAGAAACACCAGAAACAAAACGGGCAGGAATCTTCAAAGAACGAAGCATTGCAATGAACAAGCTCGTCAATTCGTCGCAAACACCCTGCTTGTTCTTCAAAACCCAAGAAGCAGGCTGAGAAACATCGGAAGTCAAAGTGCTCAAGTTGTAATCAACATTTGATTTAACCCAGAGACCAACCTTGCTGACAAGCATAAACAAATCATCCTCGCCCTGAGCAAGAAGAAAAGCCTGACCAATAACATCAGGATTATTAGAATCAATATTTTTGGTAGGCAAAACATACTTTTGAAGAGTATCAGGAAACTTTGAAGGATAAGGAATCCTGGCACGCACCCTTGAAACATCATTAACAGTCTCAACAACAGCAGAATAACCATAAGACAAAGGACCAATAGAAGGATTCCTCCACTCAAAACGAGCACGATCAGCAGTCACAACAGCATTCGCATCAAACTTCCTCACAGCAACAAAATCAGAATTCCGAGGAACAAAAACAACATCAGCCCTAATTGACTCAACAGAAGAACCCGGAGCTTCTGACACGAGATCTATAGTAGAAGAAACATTCAACTCAGCCTTAACAAAACCAGCCTGAAACCAATCAGACTGAGCAAACACAACAGGCAATAAAAACAATAATAAAAATATTTTTTTCATCCCAGTATTGTTCCCACGAACATCTTGTTTTTCATATATTTGTCAAGCTCCCCTAATTTTTGACCATTAATGCAAACAACATTCAATTTACACTTTTCAGCAAGCCTTGAAGCAACAGGATCAAAAGGAGTACTCAAGCCGGCAGACCATTTAGAACAAAACATCCTCTTGTAATCCCTCCACGAAAGTTCCTTCAAAGGCAAAGCATCAGAAAACTTTTTCGGATCTTTGGTATAAACGTAATCAGTATTGCTGAGATTGAAAACCTCGTTCACACCATATTTCTCGGCCCACAAAACAGCATCATAATCAGTAGAACAGCCAGGAAGCCAGCCAGCACACACCAAAACTTTTTTGAAATTCATCTTAACAGGCTTTTGCTGAACAGGAGGAGAATTGAAAATCTGCCTTAAGAGTTCTGCATTCAAAAGAGTGGCAGAAATACCAATCCAATCCAGACCAGTATTGGGCACCTTGAACTCCTTAGCAGCAGAAATGTAAGAACGCGCGCTAAAACCGCCGCCACACACAATAATAAACCTGCTGGAGCTCTTAACGATGAATGCTTTCAAACGCTTCAAAAAGTCAACCTGGATTTGGCCAGGATTAATCAGGCTACCGCCAACTGACATCACCACAATTTTTTTCATATCTGGAATTTAAGAAAGACTATTTATAAAACTTGCTCGCAAAAGCAGCACCAATCAGACTAGCATCATAGTTTGTTATGACTTTTATTGGAATTTTCTCAAGCAAAGCCCTGTACTCAACATTTTTTACGAATTCTAACAAGAATTCCCTGCCAAACAATTGAGGGTTTTTTGCAGCAATACCACCACCGATGATAAGCCCGCCCCTGGCAAGGCCATCAAGCACAAAATTCTTAGCGCAACGAGCATAAAATTTAATGAACTGCTTTCTTGCTGCTTCTGCAGCAGGCGACTCTTCTTTCATGATTTCCGCAGGGTCAGAAGTTCCAGAACCTTCATACTTTGAACGCATAAAATTGTATAACGTGACAATACCTCTGCCTGACAGAATATCATCATATTCAAAAGATTTCTTTGACCAAATCAAAAGCTCAGACTCTTCAGCAGTAACCGGCAAATCAGCATGACCACCCTCAGACGGAGAAGGAACGTATATTTTTCCATTGTAATGCAATAATGACTTTCCAAGCCCAGTACCTGCACCAATCAATGCTATTGGAAGACTACAAGATTTGCCTGCACGCAAAACCTTCACATCCTTTGACTGCAAAACATTCACAGCATATCCTAAAGCCTCAAAATCATTAAGCAACACACAATTAAATGGCAATTTTCTGACATCCACCTTCCAGTTCAATTTAGTAGGCTTACAAGTTTTCCTGTCTGAAGAAACCACACCAGCAGCTGCAACACAAGCAGCTGAGATTTTAACTTTAGCATCCTTAAGAACCTGCTTGACTGCATCTTCAATTCCCTTCAATTTTTGGCTTTCGAACTGATATTTTTTGTGCAGTGTGACTTTATTGCCTTTGACAGAACAAAGAGCAATATTCGTGTTAGTGCCGCCTATATCTGCTGATAAAATCGTTTTAAGCATACTGCTTGATTTTTTAAGAAGCTTAAAAAGTTATTGCTGTCACAGAGGACCAACTCCTATGTTAAACTCATAAAGAGAATTCATATTCTTAACAAGACCTTTCTTGAACTCCAATACAAAAGCAGGATTTTTCTCGCGCGTCTTCTTTCCCGTAGTACTCGTGTAATAGACCTTGCATTTTAGTTTTTTAAGACCAAGCTTTGACAGCCATTTTCCAACTGCAGGGTTGGCTGTTGTTCCATAAAGCAGGTCTGCATTTCTTTTGTCCGCTTCTTTTATACACGATTTTATTATGTGCGAGCCGAGCCCTTTGCTTTGGAAATCAGGGTCGATGAGCACTCCAAATGCAAATAACTTAACGTTTCCGAGTCTTGATTTAACCGTCCGCCACAGGAACTTGCCTGAGCCAACAAGCTTGTTTGTTTTTGTTCTTACCAAAAAATGCATCTGTGGTTTGACAGTGGAATAATACTTATTTTTCTTGTAGTAATTGGCAAATGCCGGATACATTCTCATCAGGAATTTGTGCAGTTCATTTTTATCCTTGGCAGTAAGCTCTTCGTCCATTTTCAGATAGAATGTGACTTCTTTGTATGTTTCTTTTTTGACCATCGTGAATAATGACGCCACCGCCCAACGACACACTTTTTGGTCTTTTTTATCGGACTGTTATTTTTGTATTTTTTCTATGATTTTGTTCATTTCTTGGATGAATTTTTGCGCTCAAAGTAATATCGTACTGAAATTCCCCTCTTTTTTCATCTCTGTTCTGAGAACTCATTGCAAACTATTTAAGTTTTTCTTATGGGATTCTCTTTTCAGAAATTAAAAAATTTTCCATATGGCAAGCCATCTAGTTTATATTTTTCGCGGTCTTTTTCAATTTGTTTGATGCCTTCTTCTAGGCTTATTGGAATTTCGCCTTTGCGTTTATAATAATTGCTCAATCTTTCATAGTCTATTAAAGTTTCATCGCGTATAGATCCGTATTTAATCTTGATTCCTCGATTAATATTCAGGTATTCTTTAATCCAGTCATTCAGGCTTTGGGCTATATCTTCCGTAGTTATTGGTAGGTCATCAACGGAGGTGGATAATCTTGTTGAAATGGTTTCTTGATTGCCTGTGTTCTCCTTTTTAATTAAATTAAAGATCCATAACAGGGAGAGGCCATAGGTTTGGCAAGAATCATTGATAGAGATATACACTGTCGCCCTCTTGTTAAGGCAGTCAATCATCGAAGATAAGTCAGTCTGGCAGAATTCATCGAAGCTCACCTGTTTATTGGGATATGCCAGATTATAGTACGCTGATGCATTAAATCTGCCATTGCTGAGAAAATGCTCAAAAAGCGGTTGGCCTGTAACAAATATTATTTCCTTATTATTTGCGATGCATTCTCTTATGTTTCTTTGTATTATGTTGTATTTTCTTTTACGTTTCTCTTCTCTTTGCTCTTCCGTTTCACTTGCCCAATCTATAATTTCTTTTAATACTTGATCTGAGAAGCTAATTGCGTAATTGCCTTCACCCATGGACTGTCTGAATAAACTCTCTTCTTCCAGGTATTTTAGTTTTTCATTTATCTTTTCTTGATTATTCATTTTTTATAAAAATACGCCACCGCCCGGATTACTCGGACAACGCGCTAAAGTTGCATATATTGATACTCCGCGTTTCCGAGTTCCCGGAAATCCAGAGATTTCCGCGATGAACCGGGTTCCCGGTTCAAATCCATAACAATGACAACTGTAAGGGCTTAAGTTCTGAAATGACGCCACCGCCCGGATTTGAACCGGGATATCCTTGCGGAAACCAGATTAGCAATCTGGCGCAGTACCAGGTTGTGCCACGGTGGCATTTTACGTCAAACAATGGCCGCCGTGTCAAATCCTCTCGTTGCAAAGCAACTTCAAGGTTGTGCCACGGTGGCATAGAATAAATCACCCT
>JBFYLW010000080.1:0-8034 GCA_041305185.1 Nanobdellota archaeon | reverse complement strand
GATGCAGAGTATGCTGAAAAAGTGGTGGAATTCACAACAAACATCTGTCTTAAATTGAAAGAGATTGTAAACAAATAATTAAGTTCAGATGAGTTATTATCTGTCAGAATTGACCCTAAGGACTTTTAACAATGAAGCCGGTTCTACGCTTGTATCAAGTATGTGTTGCAGTGTTTTATGAATTCTTTTGCGTTTTTTATTGATTCTTGTGCTGGTTCAATGTTTGCCTGTGGTATTGTGTTGTAGGTGAAGTCTCCTCTTTTTTTCTTCTCTGTTTTGAATATTTCTAGGAGTGTTTCTGCTCTTATTATCATTTGCCTGTATATCACGAGTAGTCTGGCGTCAAGCAGTCCTGATTGAATAAACTCTTTTTCAAACGCGTCGAGTGTTTTTTTGTGTATTTCTGGTGCTTTTGTTTCTATGTTTTTGGTTAGCAGCATTGCTTTTGCGCTGTAGAATATTGCGTAGTATGAGTGTGATATTGTTCCGCTGTAATAGGTTGATTCAGATGAAATGTTGAAGTTTTGTGGTTTTTCTTTTGATACGGTGTAGAGTATTTCAGCTGTTTCGAGTTCTGTTTTTGCCCGTTTTATGTACATTTCAGCCTTTGAATCCATTTTTCATTGCCTCGAATAGTATTTTGTAGTATTGTTCTGCGCCGTAAAAGATGATGTGTTTTCTTGCGAGTTCTTTGCCGTAATTGTACTCGTCGTTTGTGAGCATTTGTAGGAATTCGTCTTTTGTGAATGTGTGTCCGTGTGTTTCTGGTATTGCCAGTTCTCCTTCTTTTAGTGCTGTTTGGTAGGGTTTCTTGTTTTCAGAGTCTGGGATGATTATTGCTATGTCCAGGTCTGATGTTGGTTTTTGCTTGCCTTCTGCGTAGCTTCCTCCGATTAGCAGGGTGTAGTATGGGTTTCTGATTTTTTTGGTGATTTGTTGTATGTTTTTGGAGGGTATGTCGGTTCTTTGTTCTTTTATGGTGTATTCTGCGAGTGTCAGATAGTGTAAATTCTCATTTTCTGTGTCTATTGAGTAGTTGTTTGTGTTGCCTTTCTTTTTCTCCCGGATGATGTTCAGGCTGGTGAATTTCTTTAGTGCTTCAAACACATAATGGTGTGATTTGTTTTTCGTGATCTTTTTGATTTCAGTGGTTGTGAATTCTCTCCAGGGCTCTTTTATGAATGGTTTGAGGATTGGCAGTTCCTGCTTCAATAGTCCACTTTCTTGGATAGTTCTATCCATATTATTGGATTGACGTCTTTGTTTAAATACTTTTCTCTCAACTGTACACAAAATATGTACAGTTCAATTTCTTTTTCCTGCTCATTTCTGCATATCTTTCAGTTATCGACAAAATGTCGGTAACTTATTCTTCTTTTGATACCTTATGTTTCTATGGAAAGGCGGGTGGCAGTTTGCCCCTCCCCTTTAACGTCTATGATTCGGTTTCCATGTAAGATCTTTTCTTGCTAAGTATTTTTTAACGCCTTCAGGGTCCCATATCCAGGCTACATGCCCTTCTCTGTCTTGTGCTATCTTGCCTGTTTTGATTAAAAATTCTTTAGGAGTAACTATTTTGATATTTTTGTACTGTTTTAGCTTTAGTAAATGTTTATCTCCGCTTATGACATACTCTGCGTTATGTTCAATTGCTGTTTCGAGTATTATATTGTCTGAAGGGTCTTCTTTGATAATGTCTAAATTGCCGGCTATATCGACGATTTGAGCAACATTTAGTATGAAATACATCCTTTCTTGAATTTGTTGTTCTGAAAAGTGCATTCTTGGATATCTGAGTACACGTTCGATTTCCTGGAGCTGTTGGATTGACAGAAGTGGCACAATCTCCCCTTGTTCAATAAGTTGAATAATCTCAAGAGGATTTCCTTTCCAGCCAAAAGCAGAGATGAATATGTTTGTGTCTATGACGACTGTCGTGCCCATTGGATTGCCTCGTCCAGGACTTTTTTGGTCACTTTGTTTTTTCTAAAGTGCGCCCTGGTTTCTTTTGCAAGTCTCTCTAGTTCGGCACGAACGTTTATGCGCTTGAAGACAACTCCGTCTTCTACTGCTACTGCTATGAATCTGTCTCCTGATTCAAAGCTTTCTTTTTTTCTTATTTCCTCAGGTACTACGAGTTGTCCTTTTGCGCTCATTTTTACTAGTTCCATAAGTTCAACTGTTAAACTGTTGAACTATTTAAGCTTTTCGTGCCTGTCTTCAAAACAGTCGAAGAAGTTTAAATATCCTGTGCGCGCACTTGTCCAGTGCTTTTTTCTCTCGTCATGGAATAATTCCAATTGTCCAGTGATTATTTCCATAATTTCGACGAACAAGCTTCACATCACGGAGTGAGTGAAGCATTGTGAGGAGTGTTACTGGCGCCAGCCCCGTTATGCAGATGTTACCTCAGGCTTTCTTCAGTTACTTGTCTGTAATGGTGTCCGTTTATTCCTAGTCTTACTGCTTCTGGGAATCTGCGTGTGTTGTGCACTGCGTTTTTCATTAGGAATTTGAAGTAGTTCCATCCGTATGGTTTGAGGAATAGTTTTGCTGATTTGAGTAATGCGAGTATTTCTGTTTTTCCGATTTTTCGCGTGAAGTGCGGGTTTTCTCCTAGTCTGTCTAGTAGTGTTTGTCCTCGTGTGAAGAAGTTTTTGAGTGTGCGGTCGTAAAGCGTGCTTAGTAGTCTTTTGTATTCTTTTTCAAAGGTTTCCAGGCTTATTTTTGTTTTGAAGTTTGGAGTGAACGTGTGCGTGTTGTTTCCGTTTGACTCGCAGTAGAGTCTTCCTTCTTTTTTCATGTCGTTATAGAGTGGTGTTCCGCGTGTTGCTGTTAGTGCTCCTGGCATTGCTATTGGTATTCCTGCTTCGCGTATGAATTCTATTTGTTGGTCTATTGTTTTTTCATTGTCAGCGTCAAAGCCGTAGATGAATCCTCCGAATACTTCTATGCCTGCTTTTTGTATTGCTCTGACTTTTTCCAGTGTGTGAGTGATGTATTTTCGTGTGAGTTTTTCTGTTTTTTCTTCATTCAATTCCAGCATTGCTTTTTTGTCGAGTCCTTCTAGTTTCATTATTTTGTTCAAATTGACCCATTTTCCGCATTCTGCGAGGCTTTTGACGTTTAGGGTTTCAAATCCTATGAATCCGAAGTTTCCTCCTGCTTCTTTGAATGTTGTGAGCAGTTCTGGGTAATCTGCAAAGTCTATTGACAGTTCTGTGCCGAAAGTGTATGGGTGTTCGTGTTTTGCCTGCCAGTCTGCTATTGCTTTGAATCTTTCTAGTGCTTTGTTTTTGTCTGCTATTGTGTTGTCGTCTGCTATGAATACTGCTCCTCTCCAGCCCAGGTCGTATAGTTGTGTTAGTTCTGTGAGTGTTGTTTGTATTGGCTTGTATCTTGTTTTGCTTCCGAACAATATTCTTACGTCGCAGAACCTGCAACCGTTTGGGCATCCTCGTGATAATTGTATGCTCATGGAGTAGTAGTCTTTCATTGAAAGCAGTTCAAAGTGTGCTGGTGGTGTTGTGAGTTCTGGTTTTCGTTCTATGGCAATGTTGCCTTCTTTGAAATAGTTCAGTAAATCTTCGAGTTGTTCTTGTGTTGATGGTCTTGCGTACACTTTTTGTATTCTGCCTTGCTGTAAATCTGATACGAGCAATGGCACTGTTTGTTCTCCTTCGTTTAGCACGAATACAACGTCTCCTTTTATCAGTGCGTAATGTTCTGTGGGGTATGGTCCGCCGAGTATGATTGGTTTTTGTTGTTTTTCTGCTCGAATGATTGCATCGTCAAGTGTTTTTGCTTGTACGACCATTGAGGAGGCGAATACAACGTCGTTTTCTTTTATTTGTTCATCTCTGAGCTGGCTGACGTTCAGGTCTGCTAGGCTGAACTTGTAGTTTTGTGGGAAGAATCCTGGTAAAGTGATGAGTCCTAATGGGGGGTCTACTGCTTTTTTTCCTATGAATCCGAGTGCGTGTTCGTGTCCCCAGTATGTTCCAGATGGTATTTCAGGATAAATCATTAATACGCGGATGTTTTCTTTTTTTTGTGCTTTGTGCAGCAAACTCGCGTATTTGTCCATTCTGTTGAAGAGAAAAGTATTGTTTATATTGTTTTCTGATGTTTTCGTGCGAGGAATGGTTACCGCAATGCATTTAAACTGTCGTAAAACCTTGGCGGGTATGGTTGAATTTAATGCTGATGGCAGTTTGAAGTTGCCTGCTTTTATGGTTAAGGCTAAAAGTGAGAATGAGGAGAGGATGAAATGTCAGCGTTGCCTGAAAGTGCGGAGAGAATTAATCAGTTTCACTGCTCCTAAGAAATGTTTGCTTCACTTGACGCTTTCTGATGCGTTGTCTGACAACCGTTTTGTTGAGACTATTTACAATGATTTCAATGAAAGGTCTTCAGTGCCCAGCAAACTGAAGAAGATTGATGAAAAAAATTTTGAAGTGGAAATTGGCACTGATTTTAGGCGTTGCACTGACTGTCTTTCTTTAATAAACGAATATAGGGAATTCTTGGATGGTAATGTGATTGAGGAAAAGGGTAGTTGTACTTTTAAATTTAGGAATTTTGATTCTTGATTTTTTCTATCATTTTTTTGAACTTTAAATTTTTTGAATCACAGAAAAACTTTCGGCAGGCTGTTGGTCTGCGCTTATGTATGGTGCATTTGTTGTCTTTGAGGTAAATGCAGCTTTCATCGTCGTGCATTGCCAGGATGTTTAAGCCGTTGCGTTCTGCTTTTTTGAAATTTTCTTCAAAGCCGAACTTTTCAAATATAGTTTTGTATTTTTTTGAGCGGTATTCCTTTTCAGTTAGATTTATCGGGAAGAGTTTGCAGCAAACACTGCATTGTGTGCATTTGTTCATTTGAATCAGCTTTTTACCTTAGTTCTCTTTTCAGGATTTTGTGTGCATTGTTTATTTTTTTGAATATTTCTATGTTGCCTTCGTCTTTGTCAGGGTGGTGTTTTTTTGCCAGGTCTTTGTATTTTTTGTCTATTATGTCCATGTCAAGAACGTTTGGCTCAATGCCGAGTGTTTCGCGTGCTTCTTTGCGCATTTTTTCAACATCTTCTTCTTCTGTGAAGTTTGATAGAAATTCCTCGAATGTTTTTTTACCTGCAAGAAGGTCAGCCACTTCAAGTTCTATTACTTTGTAAACAACGTATAGGTTATCGACATATTTTTTGGCAGATTGGTAGCTGTAATACATGCGGTAGCCTTCTGTGTACCAGGTTGCTGATGCTTGGACGTTTTTTATTGCGATTGGCTCTAGGTCTATGATTGTGTCATCAGCTATTAAACCTATTTTGCTTAGCGCATTGATTATTTTGTTCTTGTACTGCACTGCTCTTCTGCCGAATGAATCGTGTGCGAGCACAGCTTCGAATTCGTGTCCTTTTATGGTGATGGTCGTCATTTTTTTCAAAAAAACTGTTAGAATTTTAGGTTGGTATCCTGATTCTTTTAGTTTTCCGTTACAATGTATTTAAAAGGAGAGTATATAAAACTTGTCATTTTTTGCTACTGTTAAGAGGTGTTATTTTCGCATAATTTTGGGTGTTGAAACAGCTTGTGTTTTCCTAGAACGTGTCTCTTGTCTGTCCTAATGTCAGCGCGTATATTTTGCCTTTGTGTCCTTTCCATCTGAGCAGTCTTGCTGCTGCTTCTATTTGTGTTCCGCTGGTTGTGATGTCGTCAAAGATGGTTATGTCTCCGTCTATGCTGAAGTTTTCTATGGTCATTGTTTTATAGTGTAGTTCTATGTCTCTGCTGCCTTTGTGTGATTCTGGTTTTGGGTATTCTCTGTGTATTATTCTGGGTGTTGATGTTTTATTGTTTAGATGGTATACTATTATCCTGTTGGTGTCTGTTTTATAGCAGTATTCTGGCAGGGAGTTTGGTGCTGCTGTTGCTGTGCTTGCTGGCATTTTTTTCTCCAGTTTTTTGACGAATTTGTTTATAATGTCTCTGCAGGAGACAAAGCTGTATGTGCTTCCTTTGCTGTAGAATTCAAGCTTTTTTCCGTTTTTGATTTCTTCGAGTGTGTAGTTTTTTATTCTTTTGTAGTCTAGTATGTCTCCTGAGAAATCGTCAAATTCTTTTTCGCCTGGCGGATAGTATGTTCCGAGTGCTTTCCAGGTGATTTCTGGCGCAGGAGTTCTCCATTCGGTGAATGGTAAAAAGTCGTGTTTTGCTTGTATTGGTTGATATTTTAGGTTTCCTTTTTCGAATTCTATTATTAAATCAGGTAACTCGTCTGGTTTTGTGATTACGCGTGTTGCTCCTGCTTGTTCGAGTTGTTCTTTCGTGCTGTACCCCCAGGCTGTTCCTATGCTTGGGAGTTTGTTTAGGTGTGCTGTCCAGACATCTTTTGCTTCATCGCCTATGACAAGCGAGTTTTCTGGCAGTGTTGCAAAGGGTTTGTTTGCTGCTGCTATTATTGGGACATCTAGTCCTAGTTTTCTTGTGAGTGCTGCTGCATAATCTTGTGGCGAGTTTGTTAGTATTGTGCTTTTTTTGGCTATGTCTATTAGTGCTGGGTGTATTATTGGTGTTTGATATTTGCTTATGTTTTTTGCCAGGTGTTCTCTTCCGTCTTTTGTTTTTCTGTACATCTGGAAGCGCCAGGTTCTTGCTATTGTTTCGTCTAAATCAATGTAAATCATATTTTTCCGCCTTTCTTGTCCATTTGTATCCTTTGCCGTAATTGTTTGGCAGTGCGTATACTTTTTTGCCTTGTTTTAGTGCGTGTTTTATTGCGTGTTTTGTTCCGCTTTTGTCATCTGCTCTTATGACTAGTATTCCTTCTTTGGATAGGCTTACTGTTAGTTGGTTTCTGTATGCGAAGTGTCCTGGGTATGTTGTTATTCCTATTGGGAATGGTGTTATCAAAAGGTGTTCTTTTGCTATTCTGTTTTGCAAGTCGTGGTTTACTGGTGGATAATGTTTGTCTAATGGTGTTCCTATTACTGCTATTGTTGTTTGCGCGTTTGTGTGTCCTATGGTGTCGCATCCCATTGCGAGCCCGCTTACTATGGTGTATTCTGATAATTGTTGTACTGCTTTTATTCCTGCGAATATGTCTTCTGGTTCTGGGTGTCTTGTTCCGACTACTGCTATTGTTTTATTATTTAGTAATTCAAGGTTTCCTTGTGCGTATAATACTGGTGTAGTATTTAGTTTTTTGAGCCAGTCTGGGTATTCTGGGCTGTTTATTGTGATTGTTTTGAATTCGATGTTTTCAACCTTTTTTTCCAGCATTGTTATTGTTTTGTTTGGGAACATTTCGAGTTGCTGGTGGTATGTTCTGTACAGGTTTTCGAGTGTTTTGTCGTGTTCCAGCAGGCGTCTTAGTCTTTCGTCTGCTATGTGTGAGCCTATTGACAGTTTTCCTTCCAGAATGAGTGCTGCGTGGCAGATGCTTTCTTTTTTGTCGTCCATATTCCTGGTTTTGCTGCATGACTTTTAAATATTTACCAAAAGTGTTATATACTTGAAAATACATATTATTTTTGGGTGTGTTATGGTAGATGTTCGTAAGCGTAAGTGGATTTATGTTTTTTTCACTTTTAGTTCGTTTGCTCATAGTTTGATTTCTAATAAGAATTTCATGAAGGAGTGTGCTAAGGAGGTTGGCTGGAAATTTGTTGAGGAGAAGGATGGGCATGTTGATGAGTCTGGTTTTCGGGCTTATAGTTTGTCTTTGGCTCCTAACAGGAAGTGTATGGCCAGTCCTTATGAGCTGTCTAAGATTATTGACAAGCTGACTGGTTTTATTGGTGCTTTTTATATTAAGAATAATATTGAGCATAAGTTTTTCCGGGAGTGTACATTAATTCCTGGCGAAAAAGCCGAGGATTTTCTTTTGGCTGATAATATTGATAATGTGGTGATTATGAGGTATAAGCTTAAGGATCGTGTTGAGCTTGATAAAAAATATCCTGAGCTGGCTAAGCATTTGTTTAAGATGTCTCTTGAGGAGAATTTTTCTCATATGGACTTGGGCACTTCCTGGCT
>JBFYLW010000079.1:0-11066 GCA_041305185.1 Nanobdellota archaeon | reverse complement strand
AGCGGTTTATTTACGCATTGCTCGGTGTTATGTCATGACTGAAGAAGTGCCTGAAGAATTGGAGGGAACGCTTAGCAGGAAATCCATTGTTTTTCTCGTCGTTTTTTTAATCGTGCTTGGTTTGATTTTGTTTTTTCTGGTTTCTGGCTGGGAAAAGCCTGAAATCAAGCCTAACATTGTTGAATATAATTATTATTCATTTGAGGAGGTTGGTGGCTTGTGGCAGACTAATGTCCAGTTGGGTGGGCAGTTGTATGAATTGATTTTCCGTTTTAATCCTGTGCAGGTCGAGAATGTTTCTATTGTTGGCAATTTTACTGGTTTTAGGGAGCCTCTTTACGTTACTTTTGATCCTGATGTGAATTCTGATAAGTTCAAGTATTTGGCTTTGGCTGCTTCAGAGCTTTCTTTGCATGTTGTTCGTGCTTTGAATTTGAGCGTTGTTGCCGCGTGTACTAAGAATGAGACTGATGCCTGTTTGGATCGTCCGATTGTTAATTGTGGTGATGATGCTTCGGTGATTTATCTTGTTGCAGATGCTCCTATGAAGATTTCTTTGAACAATTCTTGTATTACTTTGTCAGGTGAGGGTTTTGACTTGTTGAGGAGTGTTGACCGCTTGTTGTTCCAGTGGTATAAAGTGATGTCCAGGGGTTGATTTCTAATTTTAGAAGAACGTATTGAACAGTCCTTGGTATACTTTTAGTCCGTCAAATCCTGGTATTGGTAGCATGTTGAACACAAACAAGAAGAGGTTTATTTGTTTGGTGATGTAGAGGAACAGGTATGTGTTTTTTTTCAGCTTTTTCTGGTGCAGCAATGCCCACGCTATTGTAAACAGGACAAGGTTCATTAGTGGTCCGGCAAATGCTATTATTGCGCTTGTTGATGGTGTTACTTGTGCTATTCCTGCTCCTATGCTTACGTATGCTGGGACGAAGAATATGAAGTTGAAATTTATTAGTCTCATTATTATGCCTATTAACAGCCATATGTATGCTGCATGGAATTCGGCGTTTAGTCCAAATCCCATTGCTACAAATTTGTGTGCGAGTTCGTGGAAGATTAGTGCTGGTGCTGTTACAAGGCACGCAAAAAGAAATGCGTTTTTGTCCAGGCCGAGCGAGCTGTGTTTGAATATGCTTGAGAATATGTAGCCGACTGCCAGGGTCATTACGATTACGTCGAATACTTCTCCCAAAGTGAATATCATGTTCAGAATCAGTTTGTTGTGATTTAAAAATTAGACTGTTTTGAGAAAATAGTTTTTGAATGTCTCGTCAAGATGGAAAATGACCTCAGGGTGTGTTTCTTTTGTGATTTGCATTTTGAGTTTTGCTCCTGCTGCGAATGGTCTTCCTCCTCCGTTGAATAGTTCTGCGAGTTTTTTCATGTCCAGGTCGCAGTTGTCTCTTCTTCTGAATCCTATTCTGCCGTCTCTGTATAATACTATGGCAACATCTACTCCTGCGTGTCCGTCTAGAATTTTTTGGCAGGCATCTGCAGTGTTCAATATTGGTGGTGCTGTTGCGAAAGCAATCCTATAATTCACATATGATTTTATGATTAATGATTTCATTAAATCATCCAATGCTGCTATTTTTTTTTGCAGGAATTCTTTGTGGAATGTTTCGAACTGTTCATTCCATATTATGCCTCTTGCCAGTGCATCTATGAGTTCTATTGGGCTGTATTGTGCGGTTATCATGTCTGAGAGTTTTATGGAATTTTCGTCTTTTATTTGCCAGAATTTGACTTCGTGCGCTAGTTCTGCCAGTTTTTTGGCTATTAAATCGTTTGGGAGGAATCTTTGCTGTGCTAGTTCTGCAGAGCATTGGTTGTTTGATGGTTTGTCAAACATTTTTGCAGGTGGCACAACGCTTTCTGAATCGTGGGTGTTCCAGTATACTATCTTGTTTTTCTTGTTTACTTTTTCAAGGATTGCCAGATGTGCGGGTGTTATGCTGACGTCTAGCACAAATATTAATTTTTGTTCTTCGTTTGACATGTCTTCTAGTTCTTCTTCAAGGGAGTCTAGATGCAGAAATCCTCCGAAGTGTGCTGGTAGTTTGCCTAGGGTTGCGTGGCGCATGACGATTGATGCTGCTGCCACTCCGTCTAGTTTCTCGGAGCAATAGATTGATATCACTTGTATTTAGAAGCATTGGAAATATATAATGATTGCTCGTTTGGAAACATTATTTTGGTTACAATAAGCTTTTTATATTGCCTATCCCTTTTCAAAGTATGCAAACTAAATATATCGTCGTGACTGGAGGAGTTCTTTCTGGCTTGGGCAAGGGTGTTGCCACAGCGTCTATTGGGCGTTTGTTGAAGGACCACAAGAAGATTATTACGATTAAATGTGATGGTTATCTTAATGTTGACCCGGGAACCATGAATCCGGTTGAGCATGGCGAGGTTTTTGTTCTTGCTGATGGTGGCGAGGTTGACATGGACTTTGGTCATTATGAGCGTTTTATAGGTATTAGTTGCAAGTCTGACTGGAACCTGACTTCTGGAAAGGTTTTCAGCCGTGTTATTGCCAAGGAGCGGGAGGGTAAGTATCTTGGCAAGACTATTCAGATTTTTCCTCATATTTCTAATGAGATTAAGGCTTGGTGGAGTGAGCTTGTTGAGCGGGAAAAGCCTGACATTATGACTATTGAGATTGGTGGTACTATTGGTGATATTGAGAATTCTTGGTTTGTTGAGGCGGCTCGCCAGTTGAAGAAGGAGGTTGGTGCTGGGAATGTTGTTTATGTTCATCTTACCTATGTTCCTTTTTTGGATAGTGTTGGTGAGCCTAAGACAAAGCCTGCCCAGCGTGATATTGCTTTGTTGAGGGAGATGGGTATTTCTCCTGACATTATTATTTGCAGGAGCAGGAATGCTTTGCCTCCTAAGATTAAGGAGAAGCTGTCCTTGTTCTGTGATATTGATGAGGAGAATATTATTACTGGAAAAGACATTGATTGCATTTATGAGGTTCCTTTATTATTCAAGGCCGAGGGTATGCTTGACCGTTTGAAGGAGAAGCTCAATCTTAAGGTTAAGGGTGATTTGTCTGTGTGGGAACGGCTTGTTCAGCGTATTAAAACTCCCAAGCATGGGGTAACCATAGCGGTTTGCGGGAAGTATACTGAGCTTAAGGATAGTTATGCTAGTATTATTGAGGCTTTGAAGCATGCTGGTGCTCATTGTAATGCAAAGGTGGATTTGAAATGGATTGAAACTACGGATATTGAGGCTAAAAGGGTAAAACTTGCAGATGTTTTGAAAGGTGTTGATGGTGTTTTGATTCCTGGCGGGTTTGGCTCTCGTGGTGTTGAGGGTAAAATAAGCATTATTAATTACGTTCGTAAGAAAAATATTCCGTTCTTGGGTATTTGTTATGGTCTTCAGCTTGCTGTTATTGAGTTTGCGCGTAATGTTTGTAAACTTGCAGGGGCTAATACCACTGAGATTGATGAGAAGACTCTTTACCCTGTTATTGATTATATTCCTGAACAGCGCAGTATTAAGTCCAAAGGTGGTACGATGCGTTTGGGTTCTTGTGAGGCTGTGTTGAAGAAAGGTTCGAAGGTTCAGAAACTTTATGGTTCTGCCAGGGCATCAGAGCGTCATCGTCACCGTTATGAGGTTAATCCTGCTTATCACAAGATTTTGCAGGAGAAAGGAATGGTTTTTTCAGGGACTTCTGAGAATAAGCGTTTGGTTGAATGTATTGAATTGCCTAATCATCTTTTTTTCGTTGCTTCTCAGGCGCATAATGAGCTTACCTCGCGTTTAGAGAGGCCTAATCCTTTGTTTTTTGGTTTTGTTTCTGCTGCTGTGAAGAAAAGGCACAATCTTTAAAAACCCGTCATAGTTCCGGCATCTCAGGTGGTATGTTTGTCATTGAAAAGCGCACTATTGGGTATTTACGATGTTCATTATAAGAAATTGATGGTACTTAGTTTTCTGATTCTTTTAGTTTCCATTGCAAGTTTGTTTGTTGTTTATGTCCGTACTGGCGAGTTTTTTGCTAAGGATGTTTCTTTGAAGGGCGGTATTACTATGACTGTTCCTGTTGACCATCCTGTTGATATTCAGGAGCTTGAGGCATTTTTGAAAGCCGGTCATCCTTCTGCTGATATTAATGTGCGTGAGATTACTAAGAGTGGCAAATCCGAGGCTATTATTGTTGAGGCTGCGGATGTTACTTCTGCTGATCTTGAAAAATCTTTGCCTGAGTTCGGAATTGCTTTGAATGAGGGCGAGTATTCTTTGGAGAGCATGGGTAGTAGTTTGGGAAAGCGTTTTTTCACTCAGATTATGAAGGCTTTGATTTTGGCGTTTATCGCGATGGCGATTGTTGTGTTTTTGACTTTCCGTTCTATTGTTCCTTCTTTGTTTATTGTTCTTTCTGCAATTTCTGATATTGTTTCAACGCTTGCAGTTTCCAGTATTCTTGGTATGAGACTGTCTACTGCGGGTATTGCTGCTTTGCTTATGTTGATTGGTTATTCTGTTGATACTAATATTTTGCTTACTACTAAGGTATTGAAGCGTAAGTCAGAGGGCGGTACTGTTTTTGAGCGTACTGTTGGCGGTTTGCGTACTGGTCTTACTATGACTGGTACTGCGCTGGTTGCAGGCATTATTGGTTTGTATTTTACCCAGTCTGAAATGATTAGGGATATCATGCTTATTACTGTTATTGGTTTGGTTTTTGATGTCATTTACACTTGGTTCCAGAATGCTGGAATTTTGCGTTGGTATTTGGAGAGGAAAGATGGCAGAAATTAAGAAGCTGTTCTTTAATTTTAGGGTGATTATTCTGATTATTTGTTTAGTTCTTGGTTTCTTTGCGATTAATCCTAATCCTTGGAACGAGGGAGTTGCTATTAAGGCTATTGCTAGGAATAGCAGTGCTGAGCTGGCTGGTTTTGAGAATCCTGCGTCTTCCTTGGCGCCTATGTCTCATGAGCGTATTATTGCTATTAATAACAAGCCTGTTGTTGATATTGAGGATTATTTTATTCAGATTTCAAATCTTGAGCCTAACGAGACTGTTCAGGTTAAGACTAATAAGCAGTCTTACAAATTGGAGGCTCGTCCTCTTGTTAAGACCACTGTTTTGAATGAAACTGAGATTGTATACATTAACGAAACTAGAGAAGTGAATGAAACTATTAATGATACTGTTGTGCTTGTTAACAGGACTTTTGAGAAGGAAATTGAGCGTTCAAAGATTAAGACTGAGGTTATCGGCATTGAACCTCTTGGTTTTAGTGTTGGTCCTGCTCCTACTAGTAATTTGCGTAAGGGTCTTGATTTGCAGGGTGGTACTCGTGTTCTTTTGAGGCCTGCTGATGAGGTGTCTAGTGAAACTCTTTCTTTGATGGTGGATTCTTTGAAGGAGCGTTTGAATGTTTATGGTCTTGGTGATGTTGTTGTTACTGAGGTTTCTGATAGTCCTGACTTTTTGGGTGGCACTCGTTTTATTCTTGTTGAAATCGCTGGTGCTACTGAGGAGGAAGTTAGGGATTTGCTTGGCAAGCAGGGCAAGTTCGAGTCTAGGATTGGTAATGAGACTGTGTTTAAGGGTGGTCAGGATATTACTTATGTTTGCAGGACTGCTCAATGTTCTGGTATTGATCCTAATGCGGGTTGTGGTCGTGCTGAGGAAGGTTGGGGTTGTCGTTTCCAGTTTTCTATTACTTTGAGTCCTGAGGCTGCCAGGCGTCAGGCTGATTTGACTAGGGATTTGAAGGTTGTCAGCGGGAGTTTGTCTGAACAGCTTGTTTTGTTCCTTGATGATCAGGAAGTTGACCGTTTGAATATTGCTGCAGAGCTTCGTGGAAGGGAGACTACTGAGATTGCTATTAGTGGTGGAGGAGCAGGTATTACTGAACAGGCTGCTGTTGATAATACTTTGAAGAGTATGAAGCGTTTGCAGACGATTTTGATTACTGGTTCGTTGCCTGTCAGGATTGAGATTGAGCGTATTGATAATATTTCTCCTATACTTGGTGAAGAGTTTTTGAAGAATGCGTTTTTTGTGGGCTTGTTCGCTCTTATCGGCGTTGCTCTTGTTTTGATGATTGTTTATAGAAAAGTAATTATTGCTTTGCCTATAATGATTACTGCATTGTCTGAGATTTTCTTGACGCTTGCCATGGCTGCTTTGATTGGCTGGAATATTGATTTGTCTGCCATTGCAGGTCTTATATTGGCTGTCGGTACTGGTGTTAATGATCAGATTGTTATTACTGATGAGGCTGCAAAGGGCGGTGCTGAGGGTTCTTATAATTGGAAGGAGCGTATTAAGCGTGCATTCTTTATTATTTTCAGCGCGTATATGACTATTGTTGTGGCGATGCTTCCTTTGATGTTTGCAGGTGCTGGTTTGTTGAAGGGTTTTGCGATTACCACCATTCTTGCAGTTACTATTGGAGTTCTTATTACAAGACCTGCTTATGGTGCTGTCGTTGGTATGTTGCTTGAGAAATAAGTAAGCTTTATATCCTATTTATTCTGTTTTTATTTTATGAAATCAGAATTTAACTTTTTGGAACTGCATTTCTTGGTTGGTGAGCTTCAGTCTCTTCTTAATTCGCGTGTTGATAACGTGTATGCTCCTGATGGTATTCTTTTTCAGCTGCACAAATCCGGTGTTGGTAAGTTGTTTCTTCGTATTTCTGATAAGGTAATGTGGCTTGCTAAGGATAAGCCTTCTTCTGAGTCTATTTCTGGTTTGTGTTCTTTGTTAAGGCGTCATTTGGAGGGCAAGAAGCTGGTTAAGATTGAGCAGATTGGCAGCGAGCGTATTGTTCAATTCACTTTCCAGACTCAGAAAGATACTCGTTTTCTTTTTGTTGAGCTGTTTTCTAATGGCAATATCATTCTTGCTGATGAAAAGATGAAAGTGCTTGCTGCTAAGGAGGAGCGTGCTTGGAAGGACCGTGAAATCAGGCGTGGCAAAACCTATGTTTTTCCTCCTGCCAAGCAGAACTTGTTTGAGCTGAAGGTTGTTCCTTCTGATGAGAAAGTTTTGGCTAGTCTTGGTTTTGGCAGGTTGTTGGCTAGAGAGCTTATTGCCCGTGATTGTAATCTTAAGTCTTTGCTGAATGAGAAGTTGAGTCCTCGTGCTTATTCTGATGGTGAGCTGAGCCCTATTAGGCTTCTTCAATACAAGGAGGCAGGCGAATTATTTTCTTCTTTTTCTGAGCTTATTGATGTTCGTTTGTTGAAAGGCTTGTCTGTTTGTAGTGAGCACAAGGTTTCTAAGGCCTATGAAGCCAAGAAGGCAAAAATTCAGGAAGTGATTGATTTGCAGACAAAAAACATCGATGTTATGGAAAATGAAGCATTAGAACTCCAGCGCAAGGGCGAGCTTGTTTATGAGCATTATCAGGAGTTAAAGGATATTCTTGAAGAGCTTAACAAGGCTAAAGCGAAGTTTTCTTTGCAGGAGATAAAATCCAGATTAAAGGGTCATCCGAAGGTTAAAGACCTGAATCCGAAAACCAGTGATGTTGTTGTTGAAGTCTAGTTCTTGCGATTTTGTGAAGGTTAGAGAAGAGTCTTAAACCTGTTTGCGAAAGCAAACAGCGAATGGAATGCTTCTCGAGACTGAACAAGGAGCAATTTGAATCTAACTTTCTTAAAGTTAGGTGGACAGCTTAACGGTTTTCCCCCGTAGTGGAGTACACACCGTTACGGAAGCTGGTTTAACTGCCGGGTTCGAATGAGACCGGGTGGAACCCAACTCCTGTGGCCGTCCATTATTGTCGGAAAGTGGAGTATTTATAAACCTTTCTTAATTTTCTGCGTTTATGAGAGTGTTAGTCACTGGCGGTGCAGGTTTTATCGGCAGCCATCTTGTTGAAGCTCTTGTTAAGGATAAGCATGATGTTACTGTTCTTGATAATTTGTCTACTGGCAAGGAAGCCAACCTTTCAGCTGTGAAAGACAAAATTACTTTTGTCAATGGAAACATTTGTGATGATTCTGTTTTGAAGAAAGTTTGTGCAAGGCAGGATTGTGTCTTTCATTTGGCTGCTATTGCAAGTGTTCCTTATTCTGTTGAGCATCCTTTTGAGACTCATGAGATTAATGCTACTGGCACTTTGAAAGTTCTTCTTGCTTCTAAAGATGCAGGGGTGAAGCGTTTTGTTTATTCGAGCAGTGCTGCTGTTTATGGTGATGAGCCGTCTTTGCCAAAGACTGAATTGAGTGTGATTAAGCCTTTGACTCCTTATGCTTTGACAAAGCTTACTGGTGAGCAGTATACTTTGATGTTCAGCAAGTTGTATGGTATGGAGACTGTTGCTTTGCGTTACTTTAATGTTTTTGGTCCAAGACAGGATCCCTCTTCGCCTTATTCGGGTGTTATTACCAAGTTTGTTTCTGCTTTGAAGGCTGGCAAACAACCGGTCATTTTTGGTGATGGTATGCAGACTCGTGATTTTGTTTTTGTTTCTGATGTTGTGCAGGCGAACTTGAAGGCTATGACTGCAAATGTTTCCGGCCGTGTTTTCAATATTGCTTGTGGTGTTCAGGTTTCTATTAAGGAAATGCTTGTTCATCTTGGCGAGATTTTGAATGTTAAGGTGTCTTCTCAATACAAGGCTCGCCAGCCGGGTGACATTTTGCATAGTTATGCTGATATTTCTGAGGCTAAGAATGCTTTGCGTTTTTATCCAAACGTTACTTTTCATGAGGGTTTGGAATTGGTCGTCAAGTTTTAGACATCTATTATTCCTAGTGATTTATCGACCATTAAGAAGCATACTGCTTTGTTTTTCCCTAGTTCTTTTGCTCTGTATAGTGCTCGGTCAGCCTCTTTGATTAGTGTCTCTCTTGATATTGAGCTGTTCATGCAGGTCATTACTCCTATGCTGATTGTTAGTGGGCAGTTTTTTTCTATTTCTGTTCTTATTTTTTCTGCTGTTTCTTTTGATTTTTGCTGGTCGTAGGGCAGTACCATCATGAATTCTTCTCCTCCATATCTTGCGCTTGTTGCTTCTTTTGGTGTGGAGAGTTTTATTATTTCTGCTGCTGCTTTTAGCACTCTATCCCCTTCAGGGTGTCCTTGTGTATCGTTGTATTTTTTGAAGTTGTCGATGTCTAGCATCATTACGCTTACTGGCATTTTATTTTTTGATAGTTTTTGGAGGAGTTGGTCGAATTTTTTGGTCATTTCTGCTCTGTTGTTTAGTCCTGTTAGTGCATCTGTTGCTGCTGATTCCTGGACTTTTTCGTATTGAGTGAGTCTTCCCAGCACTCTGACTAGTTCGTACAAGACTTCTGAGATGTCATCTATTGAAGTTTTATTGTCTGAGTATGTTACTACGTATCCTATTAGTTCTTTGTTGTATGCGAGTGGGAATCCGGTTATGCAGTTTGATAGGTTTTTTCTGTCTTTTATTCCTTCCAGAAGGAAGTCTGTTTGGACGTTTTGTATTGTGCATATTGCTTTTGTTCCTTTTACTTGGGCTATTACTCTTTGTTCTGCTGCTTTTCCTGTTTCTGTTAAATCAAAATGTCTTGCTTGTTTGCCATATGCTGTTATCATTGCGTTGTTCAGTTTGAATTTGTGTGTCAGGAATTGTATTGAGGTGTATAGGGCTTTTTCTGCGTCTTGTGAGTGGGCTATTGCTTGTGAAAATTCCAGTAGTAGTTTTGTGCGGTTTAGCGCGTCTGACATGAAATGTGCTGAGCGTCCTGCTGTTGCTGCTTGTTTTATGCTTGTTTCTATGAGTTCAGCATAATGTTCTTTCCATGCTGGCAGTTTTTCTCTTGCGTCTGCCAGTTCTTCGTCAAGAGCATGTGTTTCTTCTGTTTTGAATGGTCCTGCATATATTGTGTTTTCATCAATTTTGATTGTTACATATCGTATTCCTGGGGCGGGAGAATAGGGGTTGTCTGATAGCCTGTTTCTTAATTCTTGGAAGAAGGATAGTTTTCCGAAGACTGCTTGTTCGCAGACTATTGGAGCTTTTAGTTTTGTTGACAGCGCTTCCATTAGTTCGCGCCATATGTCTGTTTTTATGAAAACGGGCAGGGTCATTTTGTTGTTAGAATTTCTACCACATCCCTGTTTTTTAATTGTGTTTCTCTTCCTATTTTTCTTTTTGTCTTGACATCTATTGCTGCTATGAAGTTTTTTGCGAGGTCTGTGTGTATTTTTGCTGCGAAATCGTATGCTGTTGTGCCTGGAGGCATTAAGAAGCAGTCTGGCAGTGTTCTTCCTTGGCTGTCTGTGAGTTTGCTTACTCCTCCTGGGAAAACTGTTATGTATTTTAAAAGTTGGAATACTGTTGTGTCTATTGCTTCTTGTACGCCTGTGCTTCCGTATTTGTCAAGGAATTTTTGTACGAACTCGAGTGCTTTTTTCTGTTTTTCTTCGATTTGTCCCGTAATTATGAATTTTGGACTGCCGGGTAAGTACTCTATTAGTTTCTTGTTGTTTGCTTCTTTCAATGCGAGTTCGCATTCTGAGCTTACTGGCACTATGATGTATTCTGGGAATTGTTTTTTGCATCTTTCAAGGTTGGGTTGTGCTGTTGGCAGGTCCATTTTGTTTGCGACTATCATCATTGGTTTTGTTCTTTTTCTTATCATCATTGCCAGCTGGTGGAGATGTTCTTCTGTCCATCCTGTTGGCTGTTCTGGGTCTAATTTCAGGGATATGATTGCTTCTTTTACAAGATTTTCAGTTACTTTTAACCCGGACAATTGTTTTGCGAGTGAAATTATCGCGTTTCCTTTTTCTTGTTGTATCTGTCGTGCGAATTTGTCCCATCCTTTTCTGATAATGCTCAGTATCCACATGTCGAGTTCTATTTCCAGGAATCTTATGTCGAATGCGGGGTCATAGCTTCCGGGCTGTATTGATTCTCCTTTTTCGTTCGTGCTTCCGCTCATATCTACTATGTGTATGAACGCGTCTGCTTGTCTTAAGTCGTCCAAAAACTGGTTTCCCATGCCTTTGCCTTCGTGTGCTCCTGGCACTAGTCCTGCGACATCGATTACTTCTACTGGCACGAATCTTTTTTTGTTTTGGCACATGCCGG
>JBFYLW010000078.1:0-18413 GCA_041305185.1 Nanobdellota archaeon | reverse complement strand
TAACAGGCGGAGAAATAATAAGAGCCACCTGGAAAATAATCAGCATCGGAATCAGCATAATACTCCTCCTCATTTTCTCAATGATAATATACAGCTTCATAAGCTCATTCGCACCAACAATCGGACGAGGAAACGTAGCAGTAATACAAATATCAGGAATGATAAGAACAGACGACTCAACATTCACGCCAGGAGTAAAAAGCGCAGAAATAGTCAAACTAATCGAACAAGCAGACAAAAACAAAGACATCAAAGCAATACTGCTGGAAATCAACAGCCCAGGAGGAACACCAGTAGCAACAGACGAAATAACAACAGCCATCAAAGAAGTCAACAAAACAAAAATCGCAGTCATAAGAGAAACAGGAGCATCAGGAGCATACTGGATAGCAACAGCAGCAGACAGGATATTCGCAAACAGAATGAGCTCAACAGGAAGCATAGGAGTGCAGGCAAGCAAACTAGAAATCCCAGGATTACTCGCAGACTACAATGTAACATACAGAAAACTCACTGCAGGAAAACTCAAAGACGCAGGAAGCATATACCGAGAAATGACACCTGAAGAAAAAATATTATTCCAGGAAATGCTTGACAAACTACACACTGAATTCATAAACGAAGTCGCAAGAAACAGACATTTATCAGAAGAATACGTAAGAACACTTGCAACAGGATTTGTCTACCTTGGAAGCGAAGCAAAAGAAATGGGACTGGTAGACGAACTCGGAAACAAAAAAGACGCATTGAAATACATCGAGAAAACATTAAACATAACAGCAAAACCAGTCGATTACAAACAACCAACATCATTCCTAAGCTCAATCTCATTGATGGCATCAGAATCATTCTACAGCATAGGACAAGGACTGGGAAGCACGTTCAAGACAGAAACAGAAGTCTCATTCACGTGACATTTTTGAACCAGACTTAATACCATATTTCTCAGCAAGACCTGCATTAATCTCCAAAACATACTTTCCATGGGCAGAATAAGTAGAACAAGGATCTTCCACGCAAGGAACAGCATTCTTGACATCAACAACAGTCATATTCCCATCAAGAAAAATTATATCAAGAGGAATCAAAGTATTCTTCATCCAAAAAGAACGAGGAGCATCATCATCAAACGCAAACAGCATTCCGTGATTCTCAGGCATGGATTCACGAAACATCAAACCCTTAGAACGCTCTTCAGGAGTCTGGGCAATCTCAACATCAAAAGAAACATTGTCAAAAACAACATTCGGAGTACAGGCAAGAAGAAACAACAAAACTATTGCAGCCTGCTTTCCCACATCGGCACCTCATAACAACCTTTTCCCAATTTCAACAAGCCAGCCTCAACCAAATCATCAATATGAATGATTTTTATATTTTCTATCCTCGGACAGGCAGTATTCACCCAAAAATCAATAAAATTAAAATTATCGAACTCATTAACGTTAACTTCATCACAGGCAAACAAATAATACTCCTTATCAGTTTTTTTCATAAGCTCACAAGCACGCTTCAGATTCTTCTGACCCATCTTGGTAGAAACAATAATGCCAATCCTTTTAGCGTACATAAACTTGGCAAGCTTGCCCTGCTTCAGCTTATTGTATTGCTCAATCTGCTTTTCGTCAAGCAAGCTGAAATTTTTTGAGATAGGATTCCACAACCAAACCTTCTTTCCAGTCTTCAAAGCAACCTGAATCGGATGAAACTCGCCAGAACCAACAAACAAGAAAGCATCAACCTTTGAAGCAACCTTCTCAGCATTAGAAGCATTGCAGCCAAGAACCTGACCAGCAAGAACGCCCTTGGTCTGCTTAACAACGTCTTTAATCTTATGCAAATGCTGAATTGTAGTAACAATGCCAAGACGCTTCGGCAGCTTTTTCAGAGCATCTTCAGGCAATTTAACATCAACAGTGCTTTTCGCGTGAATATGAAAGAGTTTCATACACAAAAAATCGAGAATGCTTTTTAAAAATCTTTGGATTATCTAAGACCTGGAAAGTCTGAAAAGCACAGACTCCTCTTCGGCAACTTTAAAAACCCATTTTAAATACAAAATATAAGCCAAACCACACCCTACAGCAAATGCTGCAGGCGGTGCAAGAAGAGTCCCGGCTGTGGCGCCCAAACCTGCAGCCACAGTACCAGCCGCAACTGGTTTAAGCTTTTGTAAAAGTTCACTCAAGTTTTCCTGCCAGGTCCTGGTTCTAACAACCTCTTCAAAAACTATCTGAAGTTCTTTCATAATCTCTGCTTCCTTATACACGCTAGCATAGAATGGCGGTAAATCTCTCATTTCCCTCTTAATATAATACAATTGCTGTTGAAGCACCTGCTCAATATCTGGAATTTTTTTATTAACAGCTTCAAGCAATGAAACAAGCTGTGCGTTTTGCCTGTTTTTTCTAATAAGATTGAAAACATTATTGATGCCTTCCTTGAAAATCAAAATTACCTTTAATTGGCGCGGGATGACTCTCTGCCAAAGATCCTTTATCGCAGCCATTCGCTTGACTTCATCCGTTGAGTTAATGTCAGAAACATCTGAAATCTTTTCATTAAAAAGCCTGACCCAAATGTCGCAACTCTGATTTACTTTGTCAATTATCGAGATATACCCAGACAAATCAGGATTATTTCTAAGATTATTCACAATACCAAGAATTACGTCAGCAGTTTCATCAAAGTCCTGCAGTGCCATCAGATAAAAAAAAACAAAGCAGTATATAAACATTTAGATTATAGAAATCATTATAAAATAAACAATAAAACAAACATCCATGAGCATAATAAGCATATTAATCCTGATTGCACTGATAATACTCGCAGTCGCGGCATTCAAATTTTTGGTAGGAGCGCTGAAAAAAGTAATCCCGCTTGCACTCATATTGATTGCAATAGCATACCTGATTTACGTCTTAACAGGACACGACCCATTCGCAGTTGAAGAAGCAGTAGGCAAGGCAATATCTTTCTTCAGATAACGAACCTTATTCCACAATGCAGGAATCATTTTTTCTGCCAACGGACGCAAATTAAGAATGTCTTCCTCATTATACCAGACAAGCTTATTCAAATAGTCACGATCACCAGTAGACTTCCACATCTCCCACAAATAAACAGCATCCGAACCGGACAGGGCCTCTACTTCGGCCCTTCTATGGATACCTTGTTGCTTTTCAATCACCTTCAAGCCCCCAGTAAAACCAAGCTTCTGACAAACAAAACGCAAATCAATATGCGGAATATGCGGACGGAAATTAAAAAAACGGTCAATAACCGGCAAGTCAAAAGAAGCACCATTAAAAGTAAGAATAAGCTTGTATTTCGAAAGCTCTTTGATAAGCAATGAGCGGTCAAGATTAAAACCACGCACAAAAGTCTTAGTATCAAAACCATCAAACAAACCAATAACAGTAATCCCGCTGTAATAACCATTAGTCTCAATGTCCAAATAAACAGCCTCATCCTTGAACTCATTATACAAACGCCACTGATCAGGCATTTTTGCAAAAAAAGAAGAATTACCATCCTTCAAATGACGCATGGTCTCCTTGAGCTTCCAATCAAAACTTTCCTTCCTTGATTTGCTGATTCCTTTCACTTTTTCAGCAGCGAGAAAATCATCCCAGGAATTAATATTCTGAGACCAGAACTTGCACTCAGTCCCATGGCGAACGCCAGGCAACACTACAAAAGACTCTTTTAACATAAAAAGAAAAACTCAAGAACACTTTAAAAACGCTACGCGGAGATGTCCAGTGGGAAGTGGGTCAGATTTTCGGCTTAATGGTTAAAGGAGATTTACAGATTTGAATCGTCTGCCATTGCTCGAAAGTAGGCCCATATTGAGCGTTTTTGCATAAGGGCAAACCAGGAATGGCGTTATTATAACGATAGCCCTCTATACAGAAACGTTCCAAAGATTGCATAAAATCAGAATTATCGCGACCTTCAGCCATGATTCTTGCCTGAACAGTGCCATCTGAGTTAAGCACATTGCCCTTTTCGTCCATTCTCGCAAAAAAACCACTCATCGGGTCAACACAATACCATCCCCCCTCGATGTAAACTTGAGCAAAACTATGGCCCTTGGTTGTTCCATCCCAACAACCATTCCTTTTTTGTTCATCTGCCCAATCCTTCATATATACATCAATAAACTTGGCAGGTATTCCATGCAACCTGGCAAGCGTAACAAACAACAAAGCATAATGACCACAATTCGCACTATCTCCTGCACGACTAATACCATTAGAAAAAACATTATTCACATCTCTATTAAAGCATTGAGCACAGCCAGGATCGCTTTTAAATTTATCAAAATTTTTAACATATTTTAGAATGCCCCTAACAATATTAAATTCGTATTGATCAACATCGGGCGGAATTGGTGTTCGACCGGGTTTAGTTACTTCAGGAGAAATCGGCTTAATCTTAACTTGCTTAATCGCATCACCATGATTTGTAAGCTTTCCAGGGGTTAACCAATAAGCAATCTCAGGAGGAAACTTTGGCTTTTCGGGTTTTTTAGCAATTTCCTCAACAGTAATCCGATGACGCGGAACAGGCGTAGGAGCAGGAGGAGCAGGCGCGGCCGTGGGAGGACTGGCAAACGCGCGCCCTTCGGTTTTTGCAAAATATATCAATCCAATTGCAACAACAAGAACAACACCAACGATAACAATAACACCATAATGCTCTTTTGCCATTTTGCCTCTTTTTGATGTTTTGAGATCTCGCAAGAATATATAATTATCTGAAACGTGAAAGAAGAAAGACTTATAAACACTCATAGAAGAAGCAGACAAAGATGAGCAAGAAAGAAGAAGAACTGCAACAGCAGCAGAAAGAACAGGAAGAAATCAGAAGAACACTTTTGCCAAGAGGAAACCAAGTTCTAGGACTCTGCGAAGAAAGAGTAGGCGGAAGCAGAATGAGAGTAAGATGCATGGATGGCAAAACAAGAATCTGCAGAATACCAGGAAGACTAAAAAGAAAATTATGGGTAAGAGAAGGAGATATCCTGCTGATTGAACCGTGGGAATTAGGCGGAGACGCAAAAGGAGACGTAATATTCAAGTACAGACCAATACAAGTAGACGTCTTAAGAAGAAAAGGAATGTTAAAAGAATTAACCCAGGAAGAATTCTAAATCACGTAGCATATTCACTAACGCTGCCAGTCAAAAATTTGTAAGCCTCCAAAACAGCAATCGCACCCATGCCAGCAGCAATAACAGTCTGCTTGTAAGGAAGATTAGCAACATCACCACAAGCATACAAGCCAGAAGTCTTAGTCCTGCACAACTGGTCAACAACAACCTCGCCAGCAGGAGAAACATCAACAAGACCCTGAACAAAATCAGTCTTAACCTCCCAGCCAATCTCGGAAAAAATCCCCTGAACAGGAAGTTCTCTCCTTTTGGAAGCAGTCTCAACAACAAGACCAGAAACAACCTTATCACCCTTAATCTCAACAGGAACACTATTCAAAACAAACTCAATCTTGGAATTCTTACGCGCAGTCTCAACAGTAACCTCATCAGCTCTGAAAGTATCACGCCTGTGAACAAGAAAAACCTTCTTCGCAATCCGGGCAAGCTCCAAAGCACCCTCAATAGCACTGTTGCCTCCACCAATCACAGCGACATCCTTATTCGGATAAAGCGGAGCATCGCATGTAGCGCAAGTGCTCAAACCACGACCAAAAAATTTATCCTCGCCAGGAACACCAAGCTTTCTTCTTTGACGGCCGTAACACAAAATAACTGTTTTAGCATCAATCTTCTGACCATCAGAAAGCTCAACAATAAAGTTTTCCTGTTTTAGAATTTTCACAACAAACTGCTCAAGAACCTCACAACCCCACTTTTTCGCTGAAGCAAAAAACTTCTGCATCAACTCAGAACCAGAGCCCTCGTAACCAGGATAATTCTGGATGTCAACAGTATTATTAGTCTCACCACCGACATTCATGCCTGTAATAAGCAAACAATTCAACTTCTTCCTGCCCGCATAAATAGCAGATGTCAGACCAGCAGGACCAGCACCAACAATAATAACATCATACATGAACACAAAAAATCAAACAAGAAATATTTAATCCTTTGGTTTAATCAGCAGCCCTGACAAAAGTGCTGGCAGTATAAGGACCACGAATTGCCATAAACTTAACAGTCTGCCCAGGATGAATCATTCTCCTATAAACAACCCTATCAGACCTTCTGACTTCAATCTCAGGATAGCTTGAACCCTCATTCTTAATCATAATATAACCCGGAGTCTTCATATAAAACTCAGAAGGAGTCACAGTATTACCAGAAACCGTTATTGTAGTACCATAAGCAGTAGCAAAACCAATACCCGCATAAAGGAAATAAATAGCACCAAACGCGAAAATCAGAACCAAAACAGGAACAATGACATCCAGCTTTTTCATAAAACATCACCTCTAAACCTTAAAAAAGAGCTCTTTTTCATAAAGCTTTCTGTCAAAGTTATCACCATCATGTTACTCCTCCACAATAGAAAAATATATTAAGAGGCACATATCCAGAAAAACAATCAAAGGAGGGGTTAAAAATGAAACTAGAAGACGTAAAATTCATAACAACAATAATACTGTTAGGTCTGAGCCTGCTGACAGCACTCATATTAGAATCGTACATGCAAACAGGCTATGCAATACAGTTAGTCCTTATACTGATAGGAATAATATTCACAACAGGAATAATATTCGCACTATGGATAGAAATCGAGTGGGCGAACACAATAGCAATGCTGTTCTTCTCACTATCACTAGCAAACCTTGTATGGCTGTTCACAGCAACAAAAGCATTCCTACCATTCGCATTCGGACTACTGGTAAACGTGGCAGGACTCGTGATGTGCCTGGCAGAAATCGGAAACGGCGCATTCCACGAACTTGAAACATACGAGATAAACAAAAGGAAGAAAAAATAATTTTTTTTATCTTATTATTTTATAAAAAATTCTTAAAGAAAACTACCTGCCAAGCATAAACTTGTGAATCTCCAAATATAAGAATCCAATAAATGCCACACCAACAACAACAGCCCAATCAGCCAAAGACAGAGGAACCATACGGAAAACAATCTGAAGAAAAGGCACGTACATAATCAACAACTGCAAAACTGCCGAAGACAGAATAGCAAGCAACAACCACCAGTTCTTGAAAAGACCAATCGCCAAAACAGGCTTGTGCAAAGAACGACAACTAAACGCAGCAAACAACTCGAAAACCACAAGAGAGGAAAAAGCAACAGTCTGAGCAGTCCCCAAACCAAACTTCAAATAATAATCAAACAACCAAATACAGGCAACAGCCAGAATCAACGGGAAAATGAAAATGTAATGCTCAATACCCTTGAAAACATTGGCTTTAGGCTTTCTAGGAGGACGCTGCATAACACCTGCCTCAACAGGATCAACACCCAAAGCAAGAGCAGGCAAACCATCAGTCACCAAGTTCACCCACAAAATCTGAATAGCAATCAAAGGCAAAGGCAAGCCAAGAATAATTGAAGCAAGAATCAACAAAACCTCACCAACATTACAGCCGAGCAGGTAAGCAAGATATTTCTGAATATTATCATAAATACGCCTGCCCTCCTCAACAGCACGAACGATAGTAGCAAAATTATCATCAGCAAGAATCATAGCAGACGCTTCCTTGGCAACATCAGTGCCAGTAATACCCATGGCAATACCCAAATCAGCAGTCTTCAAAGCAGGCGCATCATTAACACCATCACCAGTCATCGCAACAATATGACCATTAGCCTTCAAAGCCTCAATAATCTTCAATTTATGAGCAGGATTAACACGAGCATAAATCGCAATACTCTCAACCTCAACAGCAAGATCTGATATCTGGTCAAGCTCCATACCAGTAATCGCCCTGCCCTCAATACCAAGCTCTTTTGCAACAGCCTCGGCAGTCGTAACATGATCACCAGTAATCACAACAACCTTGATACCGGCAGACTTGCACTTCTCAACAGCATCCTTCACTTCCCGTCTCGGAGGATCAATCATACCCTGCAAACCAACAAAAACCATATCCCTCTCAGGATCTTTCGCATCAACACCAACCAACTCCTTATACGCAAAACCAAGAACGCGCAAAGCAGACTCGGCAAACTTCTCATTCTGAGCAAGAATCTTATCCTTCTCAACCTTAGTCAAACGCTCCAAACGACCATTAACCAAGATTTTCGAACACAAACCAAGAATAACCTCAGGAGCGCCCTTGGCATAAGCAACCTTTTTACCCTTAACCTTATGCATAGTAGTCATACGCTTGCGCTCGCTAGTAAACTCAAGCTCGCCAACACGAGGAAACTCATCATGCAATTTCTCAATCTCCATCTTTGCCTTTTTAGCGCTGACAAGCAAAGCAGCCTCAGTAGGATCACCAATAACCTGCCAAGAATTATTCTCAAGCCTCAACTGCGCATTATTATTCAAAGCGCCAATACGCAACAACAACTCAAAATTTTTCACATCCTTCGAGAAATAACCCTCAGGAGAATAACCACTGCCGGCAACCTCAACAACCTCGCGATTGGCAAACAACTTGCGCACAGTCATCTCATTATGCGTCAAAGTGCCAGTCTTATCAGAACAAATAACACTACAAGCACCAAGAGTCTCGACAGACGGCAGATTACGAACAAGAGCATTCTTCTTCGCCAAACGCTGAACACCAAGCGACAAGCCAACAGTAACAACAGCAGGCAAGCCCTCAGGAATAGCAGCTACAGCCAAAGCAATAGCAGTCAACAAAACAGCAGTAACAGGCTGATCAAGCCTGAACAAACCAACAACAAAAACAAGAACAGCAATTATAACAACCAAAAAACCAATCTGCAAACCAAGCTTTTTCAAAGTCTTCTGCAAAGGAGTAGGCTCAGGCACTGCCTCCTGAAGCATCGTAGCAATCCTGCCAATCTCAGTATTCATACCAGTGCCAGTAACAATTGCCCTTCCATGACCATCAGTAATAATCGTGCTGGAAAACAACATATTAGAACGGTCACCAACACCACACTCCTTTTTCACAACACCAACCGACTTCCTGACCGGAAGACTCTCACCAGTCAAAGCAGCCTCCTGAGTCTGCAAATTAACAACTTCCAAAAGACGGGCATCAGCAGAAATCTTAGCACCAGTATCAAGAATCAAAATATCACCAGGCACAACCTCCTCAGCAACAACCTCCTTAGGCTCGCCATCACGCAAAACAACAGCCTTCAAGGAAATCATCTTCATCAAAGCTTCAATAGCACGCTCAGCACGATACTCCTGAACAAAACCAAGGATGGAATTCAAAACAACAACAACCGCAATAACCGCGAAATCCATATACTCCTGAACAGCCAGGGAAATAACCATCGCAACAAGCAAAATCCACACAATAGGACTCTTGAATTGAGACAAGAAAATCGTCAAAGGACTTTCACGCACAGCCTCACAAAGCTTATTAGGACCAAAAACTTTCAGACGGGAAGCAGCCTCCTCACTGGACAAGCCTTTCTCAGAAACCTTCAACTCTGCAAAAACCTCTTTTTCAGGCAGGAGATAATATTCCACCATTAAAACCACACTGGAATTACAGATATATATAGTTAACTAAGAAAAGATTTAAAACAAACACTAACAAACCAATAACAGAAAAAGGTGATTCCATGACAACAGCACAAGATTTAATGCGAACAGATTATGTTTCAGTAGACGTAAAAGACACAATTGCCCAAATGATGGGAGCGCTGAAAAAAACAAAACAACACTCAGCACTCGTCTTTGAGAGCAACAAATACCTTGGAATGATAGCAAGACGATACCTCCTGACAAGCAGAATAGACCCATCAGTAATGAAAGTGGGAAACGTCCTCAAAAAACGCTCAAAATCAAAAATAGCATTCTTCGTACCAACACTCACAAAAAATAGCGACCTGAAAGAAATATGCAAAAAACTCGCAACAACAGACACACACACTTTGCCAGTAATAGAAAAAGGCAAAGTAATCGGAGTAATAAGCTCGCACGACGTTGTCAAAGAAATCATGGAAGGCTACAAAAAAATAAACTGCAACGAACTGGCAAGCCTGAAAGCAATAACAGTAACATACAAAGACGAAATAGGAAAAGTCATCAACCTATTCAGCAAATATGGAATAGACCACCTTCCCGTCGTAGACATGAAAAACGAAATAATAGGAATGGTAGTATTATCAGACCTTATAGAAAACGGACAATTCTGGGACTTAGAAAAACAAAAAATGCCAAGAGCGGCAAGCCACCAAAGCGGAGGAAAAGCAGGCCAGGGACGCGGAGAAAAAACAAGCATGATAGCACTCCCCGTAGAAGACTGCATGAGCACCAAATCATTATGCACAGCAACAGCTGAAACAAAAATACCAGAAGCAGTCAAACTAATGGACAAAAATGACGTCTGCAACGTGATAATAACAAAAGACAAAAAAGCAGTCGGAATATTAACGATAAAAGACATACTTATAGATTACATCAAATGAATGTTACATCTGTATTCTCAAACGGAGAAAAAATACAATCAGAATACACCTGCGACGGGCAAGACAAAATACCACCATTACAGATTTCTGAAGTTCCAGCAACAACAAAATCGCTTGCGCTGATAATGGATGACCCAGATGCGCCAATGGGCACGTGGGACCATTGGATACTATGGAACATAACGCCGGATACGAAGCTAATTGACAAACAAATGGGAGTTGCAGGCAAAAACAGCTGGGGCAAGACAAACTACGGAGGACCATGCCCGCCATCAGGAACGCACAGATACTACTTCAAACTATTTGCGCTCGATATACTGCTGGATTTGCCGGCAGGAAGCAATAAAACAGCACTGGAAAAAGCAATGAAAGGACACATTCTCGCAGAAGCAACGCTGATGGGAAAATACATCAGGCAAAAGTAATCATTTATACACGTCATCGTGATGCTCAAACTCAAGAAGTTTGACAGTTTTCCTTTCCTCATCGACAGAAAAGACTAGAACAAAAGAACCAGCGACGTGAACTCTTCTTTTGTTCTGCATAGGCGCCTTTAACGGCTTGTAATGATGAGGATTTTCAAGAATTTCAAGCACTTTCTTGTGAATGGCTTCGAACGCCACTTTGTCGCGACCGGCCAACTTTGAAAATCTCTTATCCAGTTCCTCAGCAACTTCCAAAAAATAAGGCATTACTTAACACCATAGTGTTTGGCAAAATCAGCAACCCTGACAAACTTACCCTTCTCGGCCTTTTGGATTCGCGCAATAAACTCCTCCTTAAAATCAGGCTCTCCAGCGCATTCAATGTAATGCTCAACAATCACTTCAACAGCCGCAGATTTGTCTTTAAGATTAAACTTAGCCTTCACCATATTCAGCACTTTATTTGTATCCTCGCTCAAAGTAACTAACGCTTGCGTCATAATATCACCTTAGTTAAACTAAGGAGGACTTATTTATAAAACTTTCGATGCTGATGGGAAAATATCAAAGAAAATAAAAAAAATCAGGAGCGAACAAAATACTCGCTCCCTTCTTTGGCAAACTCAATATCCAATGCATAATTATTGCCATCAATCCTCTTGTAGGCGTAATCTCTTGCCTTTTTCTCGAGCTCATCAATCATCTTATCAGTGCTTGCCGGGTCGTGATGGGTAAAAATTATTTTTTTCACACCAGCAGCAAGAGCAATCTCAATCCCTTTCTCATACGTTGAATGACCCCAGCCCTTGCGTTTCTCATAAACCTCAGGAGAATACTGGCCATCATAGATAAGAATGTCAGCACTCTTTGCCCACTCAATTAATTTTTTGTCACCACCCTCAGTCATTAACTGCGCTTCACTATCATGCTCGTAATCAGTCGCGAAAACAACTGAACGGCCGTTCTCAACAATCCTATAACAGAAAACACCATCAGGATGATTCATGCGCTTATAACTCACCTCAACACCATTGCAGACCTTCACACCCTCTGCAATATCCTTGAAATGAAGCTCAGCACACATCTGACTGATTTCAACAGGAAAATAAGGCCTTGTCTGCTGGTACTCGAACAAATCCTTAGCCTTATTGCTCTCACCATTCTTATTCGTTATTTTCGCAGTCTCCTTAGTAAGCCTGTCAGTCAGGTCTCCTTTGACAATCCTTCTAGTTCCAACACCATCCTGTTTTTCCTGAATCCTATCAAGATCCTGCTGAGTAACCCCAGCATCACCAGAATAGATTTCTATTTTGTTCCCAGGAACATAAGCAGGAGCAAAAAAAGGAAAACCCTGAACGTGATCCCAATGCTTATGCGAAAGGAAAAGCTTTGCTTCAAGACTTTTGCCAGCACATCTTTTCATCAGATCTACGCCCAAAGCCCTGATTCCAGTGCCTGCATCAAAGATGTAAACATCACCCTTATCAGACGAGATTTCCAAACAAGTGGTGTTGCCACCATACAAAACAGTATCCTGCCCTGGCGTCGGAATCGAACCGCGCGTACCCCAAAATTTCAGTTTCATTTTTCATCACCAAGATTCAATATGCTGCCACAGTATTAGAAATCATTGACCTGATTTTGCGTGTTTTCCGCAAAAAAAGAATGATTTTGAGATAAACTGAAGATATAAGTATGCCTGCACATTCTTTTCTATGCGTTTTAGAAAAGTATTTAAATACTCATTCGGATTACGCTTAAAAATCAAGAACATATTTTAAATAATCAGCAAACAAGGCAGATAATATGAGAGTATTGCACGCAGCAGAACAAAAAGTAGAACTTGACACATACGACAAGAAAATACTCTATGCTCTAGCCCAGAACTGCAGAACCCCATTCAGCCAGATAGGCAAAAAAGTCGGGTTGAGCAGAGACTCAGTCAGATACCGAATTCAAAGATTCCACAAATCAGGAATACTGCAAGGCTACAGAGCGCTTGTAGACATCACACGACTCGGGTACATGAACGTCCACATATTCCTGCAATTAAACCAGCCAGAGCCGGAAGCTGAAAAAAAAATTGTGGAACTGTTCAAAGCATACCCGTTTGTAAGAGCAATAATCAAGTTCAACGGCAAATATGACTTTGAGCTGGCAATCATAGCCAAGACAATTAACGAACTCGATGACATAATATCAAGAATAAGAACAGACTGCGGAACAGCCCTCCAGCATTATGAATTATTGTGGATAACAAAATCATTCTCAGGAAAAACCTTTCCAGACAGCTTTTTGAAAGCGCCAGAAATACAAAAATTAAAACATTACACAGAACCAAAACTCGACGACAAGGACTACAAAATAGTCTCGGCAATAGCAGACCACGCAGAACTGCCCCTCCACAAAATAGCAGCAAAAGCAGAATTGTCAGCAGATGCAGTCAAATACAGATTAAAGAAGTTAAAGGAAAGCGGAATAATCTTCGGATTCATACCAGTCATCAACTATGACGTCATAAACTACAATGTGTATGCAATTTTATTGAGCATCGCAAACCTAACGCAAAAAAAAGAAGCAACATTAAAAGAATTTTTGAGAACGAACAATGATGTGCTATGGGCAGTAAAAACCTTCGGAAAATACAACGTGCTAATGTACATTTGCACAAAAAATCCTGATGACCTAATAAAAACCACGGCTAAACTGCGAAATAACTTCATCGGAGACATAAGAGACTATGAAACACTCATCAACTATGAAGAATACAAATATACATACTTTCCCTCTCAATAAATACAAATCTTTTTAATATTAAATAAATAAACACCAAATATGAAAAAGAGCTGGTTATTTTTGCTTCTGCTAATGGCATGCACACAAATACCCGGATCAGCAATCCAGACACCAGAAATAACACAAACAACTGAAACAACTACAATCATTGAAACACCAGTAATTGAAAAACCAACAAGACCACCACTGAACGATAATTTGGGAACATACATAATACAAAAAATAATGCCATATACCATCACATCAACAGACGCCATATGGGATACAATAAGCATCGTGCCAGTAGAACGCTATGATGCATTATACCAGTCCGACATAACAATACTGGCGCACGTATTCAAATTCTCAACAAGAGAAGAACTCAAATTCATAATGGACACCCAATTTTACAGCATAATCAATCTCGGAACAACAAGATACCAAGGACAAACCATTGCCATATACCTAAGCCAGGAAAACCACAGAATCGCAGTATGGACCAGCGGAAACTTCCTCATAATCATAGAAACATACATTCCCGATTACGTTGAAAGAAATGTACTGGATGCATACCTATACAGATATCCATCAGACCTTGAAACAGAAAAATGCATTGATTCCGACGGAGCAGACCACCTGATACAAGGAACAACCAACAGGGTAAAAATTGACGGCACAACAATGGAATGGACAGACGTATGCTATAGAGATTCTGCGCTGTATAAAAACAAACAATACGTTTCCCGCAAAGGATTATCGGAAGATGATGGCCTGCTGGAAGGACGATGCGAAAACAACATCGGCAATCCAGGGTACATAGAAGAATACGCCTGCCACCGCGGATGTGAGAGCGGCGCGTGCAAACTAGCATAATCTTTTCTACTGCTGATGACTGAGTTTAAGCGCTTCAACATCCCTATCGATGTGATCTACCTTGGCTGTCAAAGATGCAAGTCCGACTGAAACCTTATTGATTGTTTCTAAAATATGCTGATATTGAGCTAGAATTCCAAGAATAACGCTAGCTATCGGAATCCCGTATTCGATCAAAGGAGGAGTTTGAATAACACCTGTTACTTTCAGAATAAGCCACAAAGTAAGAACTGACAATGACGCGTAAAACAAAATTTGCCACGGCGAAATCTTATTCATAAGACACGCTAAGCTGATGTTCTTAATATGTGTTTCGCCCGGATTTATGGAAAGTTTTCAAACAACCTTGCAAATATTCTGCAAAAATCAGAATTTTCTGAATATTCCAATTATAAGCATAACTTATGCTCAAAATAGGCTATTGATATATCTAAAGTAGACTTATCATATAGTCATGATAAGCATAACATTTAAATACCAGTATACTAAAAACCGCCTTGTGAGAAGAGCTCCAAAGAAAAAATTCACAGAAATCAGAAAACTAATCCTGAAAGACCTCTCTAAAGGACAAAGAACAGTCAACCAAATAGCAGCGTCAACAAAACTCACCTGGAGAACAGTCGACAATCACCTCATCCATCTCATCGGCAAAGGACTTGTAGAGCCAGTATTCATCAGCGAATACGTCAAGATTTACCGGCTTAAAGAGGTAAAAGCATGAGCAAGCTGAAAGTGCTCATGTTCGGATGGGAGTTTCCTCCATACAAAAGCGGAGGATTAGGCACAGCATGCTACGGGCTCACAAAAGCACTAGCCAAACAAAACTGCGAGGTAACATTCGTAATGCCAGTAACACCAGAAGGAGCAACAGCAAAATTCGTCAAACTAATCGGAGCATCAAACATAGCAAAAAATGTCAAAATAAAAACAATAGAAAGCCCACTAAAAGCGTACATGACCTCAACATCATACGAAGAACAATACCACGTATGGGGAAACAAAAACAAAAAAGAAGTCTACGGAAAAGACTTGTACCAAGAAGTGCAAAGATACGCCCAAATAGCAAAACACCTGGCAAAAACAGAACCCCACGACGTAATACACGCGCACGACTGGATGACATACCAGGCAGGAATAAACGCCAAAAAAATCAGCAAAAAACCATTAGTAGTACACCTGCACGCAACAGAATTCGACAGAACAGCAGACCACCCAGATGGAAGAATAAGCCACATAGAATGGCAGGGATTGAAAGAAGCAGACAAAATTATCACGAACAGCAATTTCTGCAAGCAAAACATCATCAAACACTACAAAATACCTGCAGAAAAAATAGAAGTAGTGCACTGGGGAATAGACGACACGCCAGTAACAAACTATGTGCCAAACAAAAAAGACAAAACAATATTATTCCTCGGAAGAGTAACAGTACAAAAAGGACCAGACTACTTTGTAGAAGTCGCCAAAAAAGTCCTGAATTACGAACCTAATACGAAATTTGTCATAGTAGGCGACGGAGACATGCTGCCGAAAATAATAAACAAAACAGCAGAATTAGGAATAACAAACAGAGTAATCTTCACAGGAGCATTATCAGGAGATGATGTCCACAAAGCATTCCAAACAGCAGACCTATACGTAATGCCAAGCGTGTCAGAACCATTCGGCCTGGTAGCACTTGAAAGCCTCAAAAATGGAACGCCAGTTCTGATAAGCAAACAAAGCGGAGTATCAGAGGTGCTTAATAATGCACTAAAAGCCGACTTCTGGGACATCAACGAAATGACAAACAAAATAGTCAGCGTTCTACGGAATGATGCCCTCAAAGAAGAACTAAAGGAAAAAGGAACTAAAGAAGTTCAGAAATGCAATCTTGATGAGCCAGCAAGAAAAATAATGGAGGTTTACAAAAAATTAAAATGACAAACATCTGCCTATACTTCCAAGTACACCAGCCATTCAGACTAGCCAAGTATACCTTGTTCGACATAGGAAAACATGCAAGATACTTCGACGAGCAAAAAAACAAGGAAATAATGCAAAAAATCGCAAGAAAATGCTACCTGCCAACAAACCACATAATCAAAGAATTAATACACAAACACCCTGACTTCAAAGCAGCATACAGCATATCAGGAACAGCACTCGAACAATTCGAAAAATACGCGCCAAACGTGCTGAAAAGCTTCAAAGAACTAGCAAACACAGGAAAAATAGAATTCCTAACAGAAACAAGCCACCACTCACTCAGCGCATTACAAGATAAAAAAGAATTCACAGAACAAGTAAGACAACACCAAAAACTAATCAAAGAACACTTCGGACAAAAACCCAAAATATTCAGGAACACAGAACTCATCTACAACAACGAAATAGCAAAACAAGCACAAGAACTCGGCTTCAAAGCAATACTCGCAGAAGGATGGGAAGGAGCACTAGGATGGAGAAGCCCAAACTATGTATACCAGGCAAAAGATTCCAAAATAAAACTGTTCCTAAAGAATTACAAACTATCTGACGACATCGCATTCAGATTCTCAAACAAACAATGGAACCAATGGCCACTAACAGCAGACAAGTACGCAGGCTGGATAGCGCCAATAATGGGAGACACAGTAAACCTGTTCATGGACTATGAAACATTCGGAGAACACCAATGGCAAGACACAGGAATATTCAACTTTTTGAAACATTTGCCACAAGAACTCAAAAAACACAACATAAGCTTCCACAACCCAAGCGAACTATTGAAGATAACACCAAAAGAAGAATTAGACATACCAAACGCAATAAGCTGGGCAGACCTGGAAAGAGACACAAGCGCATGGCTGGGCAACAAAATGCAACAGGCAGCACACACGCAAGTGTACAATTTGAAAAAAGACGTGCTCGCCACAGGAGACAAAGAACTAATCGAAAAATGGAGAAAACTCACAACAAGCGACCACTTCTATTACATGTGCACCAAATATTTCAGCGATGGAGACGTCCACAAATACTTCAACCCATATGAAACACCATACGAGTGCTTCATAACATACATGAACGTACTCCAAGATATAGCAGACAAGGTAAAAACAGAACCCGGATTATTCGCGTCAATAAAAAAATATATTAAAATCTAAAAATGAGGTGAAATCATGAAAAGAGGAAAACCGTTAAGAAAAACAGGACAAAAAATCAAAAACTATGTGAAAAAAGCAATCCAAAAAGTGCCGAAAATAAAAGTCACAATAACAAAAAAAATACTCGGCAAAACACCTGAGAAATACAGTTTCAGCCTGCAGGACGGAAGAAAACTACAAACAGTTTACGAACTTATAGACGAACTCGAAACAATGTCAGAAGAAAACTTCAAACACTTTGTAACAAATGCGGAAAACCATTTCGCAAACTGGATAGAACACGTATTCAGCGAAAAAACACTTGCAGAAGAAATGAGGCACATACACGACAGAATAGACACGCAAAGAGCACTGCTAAAACACCTCGTAAGGGAGCTGACAAAACACCATGCTACAAGACGCAAAGCCTGAACACACGTTCTGGCTAAAAACAGGGAAAGGCGTCAAGAACATAGCAGAACTAGGCAGAGAACTCAAACAAATGAACAAAGAAGTATTCACCCATCACGTGAACGAAAACAAAAATGATTTCGCAGAATGGACAAAACACTGCATCAAAGACGAAAAACTAGCAGCACTATTGAAAACAACAAAAAACCAGCAAAGAGCAGCAGCAATCGTGGAAAGAAGAATACAAGAACTAACAATACC
>JBFYLW010000077.1:0-30569 GCA_041305185.1 Nanobdellota archaeon | reverse complement strand
TATGGGCGAAATTTTGATTTTGGAAAGGCTCGTGAATAGAATTGTAAAAAGCTGTGCTTCAGGTCTTGTTTTATGCGGCAAAAGAGACTGCATGAGGCTTGGAGACCGCGACCATGATCTTCTTTTTCATATAATGAGCAACGTTCCTTATAAAACTTTAAAGGATGACAATTTCTTTTTTGTTCCCGTTATAAGTGGCAATCCTTTTGAGGAAATTTATAAGATTCATATGCAGAGTCCTTATTTCGGCACGTATGCGATGAGAGATGATAAGCCGAAGATTTGCGAATCTGGTGGGAAAAAAGAGTTTGTTGAGGGTGCTCATTTGAAGTTTTTTGATGTTCAGAGGGGTTCCATGGGGCTTATTGTTGATTCGCGAAAGGATTATTTTACTGCTTCTGAAAGGGATTTTAAGGAGAATTTTGAGAATTATAGTGATATTTTGTCTCTTTTCAAGCGATTCAGGACTCAGTTGAAAAGCAAGTACGGCTGTTAAGCTGCTTTTCTGTATGTGTCTATGCAGTCCAAGAATTCTCCAAGGTCGGGTTCTTCTTTTTTGATATATCGTATTGCTTGATGCAGGTCTACGTCTCTTTCTCCAATTAATGCGTGCTGTCTGTGGCTTGCCCAATATATGGCTGTTGCAAGAACATCAACATCTGCATCTTTCACTTTGCAGTGTCTCTCTAAATAGTTTCTCATTTTTTCAATGGTTTCATCAAAGTTTTTTCCGCTGGTGTCAATGTTGTCTGCTTTTGCCCAACTTTGCAGCAATCTGCATCTTCTGCTTATTTCTGCGGATTCTCTGCGACTCAATGTTTTTGTTTTGTAAGAATCAAAAAGCGGAATTACTATTTTATACATCTCCGCTTTTTCTGTTTTTTCAAGTATTTCTCTTGCCTCAATTTTATGTCCTTCATAAGCTCGTGTATCGACGCTTTCCAGGCTTTTGCTTTTTGATTCCACTATTTGTCTCAATTTCTGATTTTTTATTTCCGCAAGCACTGACTTAGGAACATAGACGTTTGTGTTTTTATTCAGGAATTCCTCGATTTCCGGAATTTTATAATCCAGGATTGCAGAAGTGTCAAGTATTATCACTCTTTTCTGTGTGTCTGGCTCTGCATCAGAAAATCTTTTTGCAAAGTCTACAGCACTCACTATTTTTGATTCCACCACTATTTTTTCAAGTCCTTCTTCAGCGACCTGTACTCCTTCTGCTGCAACAAGAAAAATTATTGATAGTATTAATAGGGTTGTTCCGAGTGCTGCATTTACTGGCTCTATGGCGAATGCGCCTGTTATGCTTGGTCTTGAGATAAATGCCAGTCCGCCAAGAAATAAAAGTGCCGCTGCAATTAACCAGTCTCTTTTTTGCATTTTAAAGACAAAAATGTGCTTTCTCTTTATATTTTTATCCTGTTTCGATAGCTTTATAAACCACCCCTCTTGCCCAATTGATATTCTGGACGCTCATAGGACGTCCAAACAAGACCGAGAGGTCAAACACAATGGGAATACATGATGTTGATGCGACGCTTTTAATCATGCGCGTTGCTGAGGAACTGAAAAAGGATGCTAACATTAAGCCGCCAGTTTGGGCTCCGTTTGTTAAGACTGGCGTTTCGAGGGAAAGGCCTCCTGTCCAAAATGACTGGTGGTTTGTCCGTTCTGCTGCTATTTTGAGGAAGTTGTTCACGCTTGGTCCTATTGGAACTCAAAAGTTGAGGAGTATTTTTGGCGGGTTAAAGAATAATGGTTATGCTCCTGATCATTATCATCCTGGTTCTGGCAGTGTTGCAAGAAAGATTTTGCAGCAGTTGGAAAAGGCTAATTTTGCAAAGCAGGTTGCCAAAGGATTTCATAAGGGAAGGGTTATTTCTCCTAAAGGTCAGCAATTGTTGGAGAGTGTTGCTTCTGTTATCATGAAAGAGCAGGGTATTGTTTTGCCTGCCAAGCCTAAGGAAGAGGTTAAGGTCGAAGAAGTTAAGGAAGAGAAACTCAAGAAGCCTCGTGCTCCGAGAAAGCCCAGGGTTAAGAAAGCAAAAGTTGAAGCTCCAGAGGTAGCAAATGTCCAGCAACAAGCATCCAGCTAGGAAGAAGCGTTTGATCAGGCATATGCGTCAGACGTGTTGGGCTCCGTTTTGGACAGTTCCTAAAACTTATGGCAAGGGCAGGCGAGTTCATCCTGGAAGGCATACTGCTATTAAGAGAAGTTGGCGCAGGACCAAGTTGAAGGTTTAATATGGAAAGGACTTATGTCATACCATTGAGGAAGAGCTGGTTGAAAACCCAGAGGTACAAGCGTGCTAAGAGGGCAATCAATGCTGTTAAGGAATTTCTTATTCATCATATGAAGAGTGAGGAGATTCTTATTGGCAGTCATTTGAACTTGTTTATCTGGAAGCACGGCATGAAGAACCCTCCTTGTCGCGTTAAAGTTAATGTTTCTAAGGATGATAAGGGCGTTGTGAAAGCAGAATTGTTTGGCGCTCCTGTTGAAGTTAAGAAGCCTGTTGAGGAGAAAAAGGGCATTATGAAGAAGATTGCTGAGAAGGTTACTGGAAAGGAAACAGTTAAACCAGCAGCTCCTGTCGAGCAAAAGCCTGCTGAAGTTAAAACTGAGATTAAGCCTGTTGTAAAGCCGGCTGAGAAACCAGTTGTTTCAAAGCCTGTAGCACCCAAAGCTTCTATTAAGAAGCCTGAAGCTAAGCCTGCAGTGCCACAGTAATGTTTATTACGTGATGATTTTTTCTACCGGATATGAGCCTTTTACCTTTCGAACAAATAAAGCGTGAAGTTCTTGTCAAGCGCGAGGCAGATACTAATCCGAATCATGGTTGTAATCCGTATGAGCGGAAGATTCCTGATTTGTTTAATTTTGGAGTTATTAATTTGAACAAGCCTAAGGGTCCGACTTCTCATATGGTTTCTGCTTATGTGCAGAAGATTTTGCAGATTGATAAAGCAGGTCACGGCGGAAGTTTGGATCCTGGTGTTACTGGTGTTTTGCCTGTTGCTCTTTGTAATGCTACTCGTGTTGTTCAGGCTTTGTTGACTGCTGGCAAGGAGTATATTTGTATTATGCACTTGCATGATGATGTTGAGCGTGCTGAATTGGAGAAAGCGTTGAAAGAGTTTACTGGCAAGATTATGCAGTTGCCTCCTGTCAAGTCTGCTGTTGTGAGAAAGGAGAGGGAGCGTGAAGTGTATTATTTGGACATTCTTGAAATTGATGATAAGGATGTTTTGTTCAGGATGGGCTCGCAGGCAGGCACTTACGTCAGGAAATTGTGCCATGATGTTGGAAAAAGATTGAAGGTTGGCGCTCATATGGCTGAATTAATCAGGACTAAAGCAGGTCCTTTTACTGACAAGGATTGGGTTTCTTTGCAGGATTTGGAGGACGCTTTTACTTTTTGGAAGGAAGAGAATAATGAAAAGTTTTTGCGTCACTGCATTAAGCCTGTTGAGTTTGCTGTGCAGCATTTGGCTAAGGTTTGGGTGCAGGATAGCGCTGTTGATACTATTTGTCATGGTGCGAGTTTGAACGTTCCTGGCATTGTGAAGATTGAGACTGGAATTGATAAGGATGATGCTGTTGCTGTTTTGACTTTGAAGGGCGAGCTTGTTGCTCTCGGTTCTGCTGTTATGACGACCGAGCAGGTGATGACTGAGCAGAAGGGTTTTGCTGTAAGAATAAGTAAGGTGTTTATGCTTCCCGGAACTTATCCGAAAGAGAAATAGTTTGAATTAATTCTCTGATGAGTTTTTTAGCAGTTTTCTGTCTGGTTCTGATAAATAATTCTTTTTGGTAATAATCGGTTTGCCTATTCTTTTTTCTGCATCTCTTCTGGCATTCCCTGCGACTTCACCGCCTTCTTTGGCGGCTTTTGAGCATTTGTCAAAATCATCAGCGTTTTTATTTCTAGTAACTTCTGTCGTCACTCTCTCGCCCAGCATGGTAAAAATTAATTCCAGATCAGTCATATGGTCTCTGAGATTTTCCTGCTTTAATCCTTTCAACTTTTTGTATTCACCCGGAGTTAAACCAAATGTGGCTTTGCTGATTTCTGATGTTAAAATTGAATATTCTTTGTCTGTTTTTACGCCTCTTTTGTCCCATTCATCCGTTAATTCATCTCTAATGGCTATGCCCCTGGCTCTTTTTTCAATCCAGTCTTCAGAATATCCTTTTGATTTATAGATTTCTTTCATGCGTTTTTGCGCTAATTCCGGATTTTCTATTTCCTGTACTCGTTCATAACCGATTTTTGCAAGCCAGCGTTTGAACGGTTCTGCTTTTTTGGAAGGAATGGATTGAATTATTCTGAATATCGTTTCGGTACTGGCACAATCAGTTTCATAATATTTGCCATCCGATGCAGGCAGTTTCAGTTGGTTACAATTTGTAACCACCTCGCTTCCTTCATCTTTTAGCCGGTGTTTGAGGACTTTCCAATAGTTTCTTGCATCTTCGCTTTCAGTCAGGACCGCAATTATATCAACAACTGAGAAATACCATTGTTCATTATGCCAGATTCTTCTTATTTGTTTCCCTTGAAATACGACTAATGCGTTGCCGTCCATTTGATTTTTCTGGGCAAATCTATTTATAAAGCTTATGCGTGGTTGTCCAGTGGGTAGTGCTTCCCGGAACGTACCCAAAAGAGAAATAACATTCAAGTAAATAAAAGCTTTTAAACCGTCGATTTTATGCTCGTTTCGGGGTGGAAAATATGAGTTTTATCAGGAATACTTTATGCGCAATCGTTTTGGCTGCAGGATTGGCGGGTTGCGAAGCAAATTACGAAAACCCGATTAAAACTAAAGTAGTGTATGCTGGAAAGATTGACAACAAAAAGGTTTCTTTGTTTATGCGATATGCCAGTAATTTTTTCAGTGGCGAGGATATGAAATTTGGATATGTTTTGGGAGTGTACAATGACAATGAAAAGATGGTGAAAGCAATTAATGACTCTGGTTGTTCTGGCAGAATTGGTGACAACGATTCTGATTCTGTTTTTGTTTATCATGAAGACGGCAGCATTACAGAATATAATCTGCGCAAAACAACAATCAATAGAAATGGCAAAAGTACGGAGTTTTCGCATAATTCTTCGGAATTGAATGATGTGGCTAAGGAAGAATTCAGGCAGGCTGATGAGTTGTACCAGCGCGTGCTTAAGGCCGCTGTTGGAGTCAAGACGAAATAATTTAATGCGGTCTTATTTTTGGTTCGTCTGGAAGTACTAGAACTCCACCAATATATTTAGGTTCAAAGTTGAAGTCAATTGCTCCTTCTTTTGTTAGTTTTGGTTCAAATATGCCTTCAAGATTGTCAAGTGGTTTTGGCTGTTCGATTTTTTCTATTCTTTTGTAGAATATTGATGATACATAATTTCTGATTTGTTCGTATAATTTCATTTTGGTTTACTCAAGTATTTCTGGCAGTGGTTGTCAGAATGATACATCATCTGGAAGCATGTTTGCGGTTGTTTTGCAAATGGGCATCCTTCGCATTTGTATGTATTTTCTGGCAGTACTGGTTTTAAGTCTTTGATTGAATATTGTCCGCAGTTTTGTTCGTTTTCGTTTGTCATTTTATTCGCTCCAGCACACTAAGTTCTCTTCGTCTTTTGGTTTTAAGTCAGGGTAAAGTGCATACGTGATTGGAATTCTTGCCATGCCTGCCAGTTCTCCATTTTTTATGATTTGTCTGTAAACCGGAGAGGTGTGTGAATAGTGTTTTCTTGGGTCCATCTCGTTGGCCATGTCATCAAAACAAGCTCTGATAGCCTCAAAGCGATCATCCGCATAGTTATCAATAGCCTCATACTTCAGTATTTTGAAAAGGTCAGAAACTATTCTGCTTGCTCCTTCTACCAGTATTCCTGGTATTGTGTGGTTGATTTTTTGTCCTATGTATGAATCATTTATTTTTCGTCTTAGTTCTGGTATCATTTTTGTTCTCCTACGCAGCCGCTGCTGGCGGTCCTCGTGGATTGGGGTCTTCTTTTAGTGCTGATGCTTCGCGGACTAACTTTTCGATTTGAGTTGTATCATGGGACAAATATAAGTTCCCAATATCTGAACCGATTTTTTTTCCGTCAAAAATATGCATGTCAATGAAGTAAAACTGATTTCCTGTTCGTAGTTCGCCTAGTTGTTTTCCGAAAACTGAATAAGCACTGTTATTGAGTTCGTTGACATATTTTTTATCTATCGCGTCAGCGAATTCTTGGAATATTTTATCGCTTTCTGTTCCTCGTGTTTGAAGTTTTCGCAATGAATCATATACTCCTGCTTCCAGCATTTCTTGTCTGAAAGCTTTCCTGTCTGCTTTGCAGGCAGATTCTTCACTGTTCATTCTGTAATTCTTAAGTATTTTTCCAAATTGTAATGTAAAAATCGGGAAGATGTAGTCTCGCATGAATTTTGCTTCTTTTTGGTGCCATTCGTCTTTTTCCTGCATTTTTTTTAAGGTTTTAAAGGTAGGTTCAAGCTCGTATATTTCACAGGAGTCGCATGCATTTTCAACTGTTTTTACAGGGCAGTCTCTAAAACAGCGCAGTGCATATTCACGTTCATCTGTCATTTTTGTTTACCTCGAATATTCAATATCTAAATTCAGCACCGTATATAAACCTTTCGTCATATAGTCACTTTGTAGTAGCAACATGAAAAACAGCAAGTATTATATATCAGTATGACTTTTTCATACCTAATGGTAGAACTTAAATTAGCTGCGTGTATTGGAGAGAAGGGGCAGGTTGTTATTCCCAAGCCCGTGCGTGATTTGTTTAGCATCTCGCCTGGTAGCGAGGTTGTTTTTTCCGTGCAGAATGATGCTATAATCATAGAGAAGAAGAAGCCTCGTGATGCTTTGAACGAGTTCATCTCTGCTGTCAAGGACAAGGTTAAATTTCCTAAGCGCGTTGATTGGGATAAGGAATACGCGTCTCAGCTATGAGCGTTTATCTTGACGCGAATGTTTTTGTTTTTGCCTGTCTTGGCTCTGAGGATGATCCAAGGACCGTGAAGGCCAAAAAACTGCTTCTCGATATTGCTGATGGTAAAGAAACCGGTTTTACCTCTTTGCTTACCATCGACGAGGTTGTCTGGGTTATTTTGAAACAAAAGAAGGATAGGAAGCTTGCTATCGAGCAGGGTTTGCGCATTCTTCAGCTGCCTGTTCGCTTCGTGCCTTTGATTACTGCCATCTCATTGAAATCATTGCATTTGATGCAAAAGTATCCCGTGAGTCCAAGAGATGCTCTTCACGCAGCATCGTGTATTGAGATTAAGGCAGATAATCTTGTTTCTGACGATGCTGACTTTAATTCCATATTAGAAGTTGACGCTGTTAAACTGGCGTGACCAACATACACAAACTATATAAATCGGTGTAGTAAAATGTATACTGAGTGATTAGTGATACATGCCATTATCTCTTGGTCCGGTAAGCATTGGTAACCCGAATGGATTGTGGGCTTTGTTATTCTTAGTGCCCCTCATAATCCTATACCTTATTCGTCCTAGGCCTAAGATGTTGCCTATTCCTAGTTTGATGTTTTTCCTGAAGTCTTCAGGTTCGAGAAAACTTACCAGTTTTCTGAAGCAGATTACTCATGACTGGTTGTTTCTTATCCAGCTTTTGTTGTTGCTCGGTCTTGCTTTGACTTTCTCTCATCCTATTACTAAGTATCAGCACGATGTGACTGCGTCTAATACAGTTATTGTTCTTGACGTTAGTGCAAGTTCTCAAACCAGTGAGGGTGGAAGGTCTAGGTTTGATGTTGCTGTTTCTCAGGCTAAGAAGGTTCTTGGCTCGAAGAACACTATTATTCTTGCCAAGGATGTTCCTTTTATTGCTTTGCAGGATGCTGGTGCTGAGGAGACTGTGAGATTTTTGAATGCTTTGCAGCCTAAGTCTACTGTTTCCAGGATTGGCGAGGCTGTTATTCTTGCTGGTGAGACTTTGAAAGAGGGAAGGGTTGTTGTCATTAGCGATTTCATTAATACTGGCGGTCAGGATCCTGATATTGCCAAGTCTGTTTTGCAGACCAAGGGGTTGGTTGTTGATTTCATTAATGTTGCTTCTGTGCCAAAAAAGAACGTAGGCATTGTTCAATTGGAGGCTGGTAATGAGCAGTCTACTGTTTACGTGAAGAATTTTTATGGTGAGCAGCAGAGTGTTACATTGTATGTTGGTTCTACTTCCACTGTATTATCTCTTCCTGCGAAGGGTACTGAGACTTTTTCGTTTAAGACTCCTCCTGGTGTTACTAAGATTGAGCTTGAGGTTAATGATGATTTGAAGGTTGACAACGTTGCTTATTTGAGCGCTCCTGCTGCTGGCAAGGCAAAGGTTCTGTTAATAACTAATAATGCATCCAATTTTTTGAGGAATGCTTTGTTGGCTTCTGGCGAGCTTGAAGTTGTTATCACAGAGCCTCCTATTATTTCAGAGGGTGTTTTTGATGTTATTATTTTGAACAATATTGAAATAAATCAGGTTTTGCCTGGCACTTTTGAGGATATTATGCGTCGTGCTGAGAATGGTGCTACGGTTATTGTTGCTGTTCAGGATGATTCTGATAAGATTGACTACAAGGGCTTGTTGCCTGTGAGGCTTTCTAAAAAAGTTGATGGCGGTTTTGTTAATGTTGAGCAGTTGAACAGGTTTACTAAGAATATTGATTTTGGTTCTGCCACTGTTATTTTTCCTGCAGAAGCTGTTGGCGATCAGACAGTTATTGCCACTGTCAATAAGGTTCCTATTATTTCTGTGAAGCCTGTTGGTGTTGGCAAGCTTGTTTATTTTGGCATTTCTGAGGATAACGAGTTTAAGTATGCTCCTCATTATCCTATTTTTTGGACTGAGTTGATGAAGTTTGTTACTGAACAGCAGGATGTGAGAAATCTTAACATGAAGGCTGGCGATACTCTTATTCTTGACAAGGAGCAGAAGATTAAGACTCCGAGCAGGACTGTTAAGCGTGCTGCTTTGATTCTTGATGAGTCTGGTGTTTACGAGCTTGAGGACCGCATTATTGCTGTTAATCTTGTTGATGAGTTGGAATCGAATGTTAATTTGGAAAAGCCTGTTGGCACTAAGAGTACTGATTATGAGCTTAAGCCTGTGAAGGAAACAAGGGAGTTTCCGCTTGATGTCTGGCTTTTGGCTTTGGCTTTGTTTTTCATCATTTTTGAAGTGTTTTTTGTCAAGTACAGGGGTGACTTATGAGCGTTACTGATATTTTGAGGTGGTCGTATGCTCATATGGAGTATCCTTGGGTTTTGCTGTTAGTCATCATTCTTATTCCTTTAATCATCTGGCTTTTGCGCAAACAGTTTATTTTTTTGAAGGAGGAGCCTTCTGTCAGGTTGCAGAAGCTTCGTGTGAGGCGTTTGATGTTTTTCACCAGGACTTTTTTGGTGATTCTCATCCTTATCGCGATTGCCTCTCCTTATGTTCAGCGCGAGAAGATTATTGAGGGTGATCCTTTCATTCAATTATTAGTCGACAACAGCACATCCATGTCTGTTTTTGAGGACATTTCTGAATCTTTGGCTGTCAAGCTTGAGAAGAAAATGAATACTGAGGTGAAAAGTGTTGGCACTGGCATCGTGTCTAATATTGGTGATTCTGTTTTGAGCAGTTTGGAGCCTCACAGCAGTATTTTGTTGTTGTCTGATGGGAATGTTAATAGTGGTGCTGACTTGGGTGATGTTGCTTTGTATGCGAGCAAGTTGAATGCTACGATTAATGCTGTTGATTTGAAGCCGGTAAGAAATGATGCTTCTGTTCAGGTGTTTGGTCCTTCGAAGACTTTGGAGAATTCTGAGAACAGTTTTGCGGTTCTTATTAATCGTGTTGGTGAAGTTAAGGGTCTGCCTTTGAAGGTCATGTTGGATGACGAGGTTGTTTTTGATCAGGTTACGACTGATTCTGCTTTTCAGTTTAAGCGGCAGCTGGAAAAGGGGACTCATAAGATTACTGCCAGGATTGATTCTCCTGACTTTTTCCCGAATAATAATGTTTATTTCAAGACTGTGAAGGTTGTTCCCAAGCCTAAAGTTTTATTGTATTCTGAAAAGGCTTCTCCGTTGGAAGTTTTGTTGAAGCAGTTGTATGAGGTGGATGTTGCTACCCGTTTGCCTGTTGGTTTGGAAAACTATTATGCTGTTGTTGTGAATGATATTAAGGCATCTTCTATTGATCCTGTTTCTGATGTTGTTAATGATTTTGTTGCTGACGGCAACGGTTTGGTTGTTTTTGGTGGTGAGAATTCTTACGATAAGGGTGATTACAAGAATTCGGTGTTTGAGACTTTGCTTCCCGTAATGGTTGGTTCTCCTGAGAAAAAGCCTGGTGATGTTTTGATTGCAATTGTTATTGATATTTCTGGTTCTCAGGGTGCTCCTTTTGGTCGTTTTGCCAGCACTGCTGAGTTTTCAAAGTCTGCAACAATTGATATCATGAATAATTTGAAGGTTGATACTCGTGTTGCTATTGTTGCTTTTAACACTCAGGCTTACTTGTTAAGTGAGCCTTCTCCTCTTTTCCAAAAGCAGGGTGTGGAGGACCTTATTGGCAGGTTGAAGTGGGGTGGAGGAACTAATATTGGTGCTGGTCTTCTTAAGTCTATTAGCATTCTTTCTCAGTATTCTGGCAGTAAGAATATTGTTTTGTTGAGTGACGGCAAGACTCAGAATTCTGCTATTGCTTACGAGTCAGCAAAGTTTGCAGCGAATAATGGCATCAAGATTTACACTGTTGGTGTTGGTCCTACTACTGATGAGCAGGTGATGATGGATATTGCTGAGTTGACTAATGGCATTTATTTCCGTGCTACTGAGGAGACCAAGCTTCGTATCTTGTTTGGTCCTGTTGATGAGGAGGAAGCTAAGACTGGTCAGATGGAATTGGTTGTTTTGAACAAGAATCATTTTATTACTGAGAATTTTGAGCCTGATGCTGTTTTGTATGGGTTTAATCAGGCTTCTCCTAAGGGTGCTGCTCGTTTGCTTGCTACCACTTCTACTGGAGAGCCTGTTTTGACTGTTTGGCGTTTGGGTCTTGGAAGGGTTGGCGCGTTTACTGTTGATGATGGCAGCAAGTGGGCTGGTTCTTTGCTTGGCTCTCCTAATTCTCGTTTGATTTCGCGTACTATGAACTGGGCTATTGGTGATCCTGAGAGGAAGAGCGCTTCGTTTATTGATGCTAAGGACACAAGGCTTGATGAGCCTGCTGAGATTACTGTGAAGTCAGATGTTCCTCCTGAAGCTCCTAATGTTGTATTTTATAAAATTGATGAGGATACTTATACTGGCAGCATTATGCCTACTCAGTCCGGCTTCCAGGAGGTTGCTGGCGCGGTTTTCGCTGTGAATTACGAATCTGAGTTTGAGGGTGTTGGTCTTAATCCTGAATTGCAGAAGATTGTTGCTTCTACTGGCGGGAAGATTTTCAAGGCTGATGACATTAATGGCATTGCTGATTATGCGAAAACTAAAGCTAAGCGCGTCATTAATTCGCGTGATTACATTCGCTGGCCTTTTGTCGGTCTTGCGATTATCTTGTTCCTCGTCGAAATATTTATAAGGAGAATTGTGAGGAAAGAGTGATGATAAAATGAGCTTTATTACAAAAAATGCAAATATTGTTTTGTTGTTTTTGATTTTGTTGAGCTCTGCATCTCTTGTTGGAGCTACAGTGTTTTTCCAGATGAATTTCGAGAAGATTAATGCAGAGTATAACCAAAAAATGCAGCAATTGCAGGTTGTTTCCAGGGAATTGCAGTCTCAGCAGGCTTTGTTGGGTAAGGTTAAGGGCGAGCTTAGTTTGAAGGTTGAGCGCGAGTCAGAGCTTGGTGAAAAGTTTACTGAGGTTAAGGAGACTAAGGAGCAATTAGAAACTCAGAAAGCTCAGCTTGAGCGTTCTAAGGAGCAGTTGGAGTCTGAGCTTGAGAGCACTGAGACTAATTTGAGGACTACTCAGATTGAATTGGATGCTAAGAAGGATACTATTAAGACTTTGACTGATGAGAATGAGAATCTTGAATCGCAAGTTGATGTTTGTATTGACTTGCGTGATGATTATAAGGGTGAGAGAGACAGCTGTTTGGCTGCGAAGGCTTTGTGCACATGTCCGTAAAACCTATTGTACTTGCGTTGAGAGAGGCGAAGAGAGCTGTTTTTGTTATTGTTCTTTTCAATAGCATTATTGATTCTCTTGTCGCTTTGATGCTCTTGTTATTGGGTTGTTTGCTGTTTACCTTGCCGATGTGGTATGCTGTAATTCCTGCTTTGGTTTACGTTCTTGTTCATACGTATGGTAATTTGAGGGAGGTTGGTTTTTCCAAGATTGAGGAGAAGTTTCCTGCTCTTAATGAGCAATTGATTACTGTTGCTGATAATACTAAGGAGCAGAACGAGATTGTTGATGCTTTGAACCAGGAGGTTTTGCATAAGATGAAGGAGATTAAGACTTCTTCATTCCTTAATTTTGGCAAGCTTACTAGGGAGCTGGCTGTTATGGCTGTTGTGTCTTTTATTATTGTTGGTTCTGCTGCGTTTCACGTTCAATTTTTGGATTTGAAGGAGACTATTAAGGAGTTGAGGGAGTTTAATCCTGTTCAGGAGTATGATGTTAATCAGGAGATGCTTCAGTTTGAGGAGAGCCAGAATTTGAGCGAGATTTTGGGTGATAAGAGCGTGACTGAGCTTGGTCAGAAACAGCTTGATTTGGAGCTTAATCCGTTGAAGAGTGATGTTGAGATTGGCACTGTGAAGGATGTTGAGGATAGGAAGTTCAGGGAGGTTCCTCCGCCAGATATTAAGGCTATGGCAGATGTTAGTTTTGATGAGGAGATTCCTAAGCAGTACCAGAGGATTGTTAAGACTTACTTTAAGGAGATTACTAAATCGTGATGGCTTCAGGGGTCGAGAGGGGACCGGGAGTTAAGGTCCTCCGGTATGACTGCGAAGCCAAACATCAAATTTATAAAGATATCAAACAGGAGGTTGTTTAATATGAAACTGGAAGAAGCTAAGAAAACTTTTGATTTTATTTTCAGTGAGTTGAATAAGGTTATTGTTGGTCAGAATGAGGTTTTGAAAGAGGTTTGTTGTGCCTTGCTGGCTGACTCTCATGCTTTGCTTGAGGGTTATCCTGGTCTGGCTAAGACTTTGGCGATTAAGACTTTGTCTCAGTTGATGGATTTGAAGTTTTCTCGTGTGCAGAACACTCCTGATCTTATGCCGTCTGATATTACTGGCACTTATATTATTGAGGAAACGTCTGCTGGCAAGCGTAATTTCAAGTTCCAGCCTGGTCCTATTTTTGCTAATGTTGTTTTGGCTGATGAGATTAACCGAGCTACTCCAAAAACGCAGTCTGCCATGTTGGAAGCTATGCAGGAGCATCAGGTGACTGTTGGTAATACTACTTTCAAGTTGGAAGAGCCGTTTTTCGTGCTTGCTACCCAGAACCCGATTGAACAAGAGGGTACTTATCCTTTGCCTGAAGCTCAGGCTGATCGTTTCTTGTTGAAGATTAGGGTTGATTATCCTACTTTTGATGAGGAAGTTGAGATTGTGAACAGGTTTGCTGAGGAGCATAAGAAGGCTTCTTTGAAGCCTGTTTTGAATAAGGACAGCTTGTTGTATTTGCAGAATATGACTAAGATGATTCCTATTGCTGTTGACATCAAGAAGTATGCTGTGCAACTGGTTTCTTCTACTCGTCAGAAGAAGGACTTGATCGAGTATGGTGCTTCTCCTAGAGCTAGTATTGGTTTGATTCTTGCTGCGAAAGCAAGGGCTTTGATTGAGGGCAGGAAGTATGTTTCCAAGGATGATATCAACAAGATGGCTTTTCCTGTTTTGCGCCACCGTATTGTTTTGAGTTTTGAGGCGGAAAGGAAGGGCATGCATGCTGATGATGTTATTAAGACTTTGTTGAAATGATTGATACTGAATTTCTTCACCAGCTGGACAGGTTTAGCTTAATCATCAATAAGCGTATTACTTCTAATTATGTTGGTGAGCGTTTTTCTAAGGCTACTGGCCGTGGTTTGATTTTCAAGGACCACGCTATTTACGCTCCTGGTGAGGATTTTCGTTCTATTGACTGGCGTGTTTTTGGTAGGACTGACAAGTTGTACGTTAAGCGTTATGAGGAAGAGCGTAATTTGTGTGTTCACATCATTTTGGATAATTCTGCCAGCATGAATTTCGGGACTCATATGACTAAGTCAGAGTATGCTGGTATGATTGGTGTTGGTTTTGCTTATCTTGCGATGAAGAATAATGAGCGTTTTGTTTTGAGCACTTTTTCTGATACTATTGAGGTTTTCAAGCCTAAGAAGGGTCGTGCTCAGCTTGCTTCAATGGTCGAGTATTTGAACACTAAGAGGCCTAAGGGTCTTTCTAAGCTTGATCAGTCTCTTGGCGGTTATAAGAAGTTGATTAATTCGCGTTCTTATGTTGTTATCATCAGTGATTTCTTGTATCCTATTGAGGATATTAAGCGTGCTTTGTTTTATTTTAAGAATCATAGGGTTGTTTTGATTCAGGTTTTGGACAAGTTGGAAAAAAATCTTGATTTGGAGGGTGATTTCAGGTTGAAGGATTTGGAGACTAATGAGATTTTGAGGACGTATTTGAATCCTTTTGCTCGTCAGCAGTATTCTGGAATGCTTCAGGAGCATAATGAAAAAATCCAGCATGCTTGTCTTGAGGTTGGTGCTTCTTTTTACAGTTCTAATACTGGTCAGAATATTTTTGACGTGTTTTATGATGTTCTTGGTAGGAAGCGTTAAATACTTCAGATGCTTACTTATTTTTTAATGCAGGAAAAAGTTTCTTATCAAACTGAGACTCAGGAAGTTGATGTTGGGAATGATTCTTTCTGTCAGGACATTATCAATAAAGCAAAGAGTTTGGGTTTTTCTCATATACTTGAGCCGGTTTGTTATAAGGGTGTAGTTTATGATAGCGCTAAACTGAATGCTGATTTTAGTTTGGCTTTGCGTGCTGGTCAGGCCGGGTTGATTAAAGAGGCTTATAAATATGCAAAAAGTCATAAAAAGTTTGACAAGGATTGGCCTGGTTTGATTAGGAATGATCTTTTTACTGAGATGGCTGCCAGATTCGGTCTTAAAGGGATGTATAAGAGGAGAGACGCATCTCCTGAGGAACAGGCGGATTACGAAAAATTTGCTGAGTTTTTTGGCGAGCTTAAGTCCAAATATTTTACTTCTTATGTTCAGGAGCAATGGAAAACGCGTCCAAGTAAATTATGGAAGCCTGTTGCAGTTGCTGCTGCTGGTCTTGCTCTTCTTGTTTCAGGCGCTTATGCTTCTTATCATCATTATTTAAAGCCGGATATTAAGAATGAACTGCAGCTATCAGCTTCTGAGACTATTGATTCCGCTATTGATGATATAAGGCCTGAGCTGAAAAAAGAAATCCAGCAGTTGATGCCTGATTTTGATAAGATGTATGATTCTTTTATTGCAAGGGCTAAGCCCGAACTGAACGAGATGTTGGATGCTTTTAAGGATGATATTAAGAAAGAATTTGTTGAGATTTATAGAGCTGAGACTAAGGCGTACAATGATAATTTTGAGGCTAATCTGGATGAGGCTATCGAGAGGGTTATGAAGAAGCGTGGTCTTGATAAGTTGTTGAAGATGTTTGAGGGTAAGTGAGCCGATTATATTGTGTTTACTTCCAGCGCTTTTTTCATGTTTATTGCTCCACAGTTGATGCAGACGAAGAACGGTCCCCACTTTCCGATTTTCATGTCTAGATAGCTTCCGCATGCGCATTTGAAATTTTGCAGTTTTGAGTCTTTGTGTTTTATGCAGACTGGCACTTTTTGTTCATTGGTTGTTGTTGCCTGTTGTCCGCAGAATGGGCATTTGGCTATTTGGCTTTGCCCGTACCTTTTGGGGAGTCGCATTGTTTCATCTCTTTTACTGTTTTTTGGAAGCATTCTATTTGTTTGTCTGAGAGTTTTCCGAATCTTAGGTAGTTTATTTTTATTGAGCGTAAAAACCCGTTTGTTTTGTAGAATTCTTCGGGTATGTTGAACATTTTTTTCATTTTTGGTTCTTTTATTTGTCCCTGTAATTCGGATTTTTGGCAGTCATAGCATAGTGGGAACTGGTTTCTTGAGGTTATGAGCACCATGTTTTTGCATCGTGCGCATTTCTGTTTGTAGGTTATCATTATAGGTATGATTACTTAGGGTATTTTAAAGCTTGCGTTATGTTTATATAGAATGTTGATTGTATTTTTGCCATGAAAGAGTTTGTTATTCTTGTTGATGATAAGGATAAGGAGCTTGGCTCTTGTGAGAAATTGGAGGCTCATGAGAGGGCTTTGCTTCATCGTGCGTTTTCTATATTGGTGTTCAATTCAAAAGGAGAGTTGATGCTTCAGCAGCGCGCAAAGTCAAAATATCATTGCGGTGGCTTGTGGAGTAATACTTGTTGCGGTCATCCTCGTCCTGGTGAGTCTCTTGCAGATGCAACAAAACGCAGGTTAATGGAAGAGATGGGTTTTGAGTGTCCGTTAAGTGAGGTTAAAACGCTTATTTACAAGGTTAAGTTTGATAATGGTTTGACTGAGAACGAATTCTTGCACGTTTTTAGGGGAGTGTTTGATTGTCGTCCTAAGATTAATCCTGATGAGGCTGATGATTGGAAGTGGATTAGTATGGGCAAACTTAAGAAGGACATTCAGTTGCATCCTGAGAAGTATTCTTATTGGTTTAAGCTGATTTTGAAGAAGTTGTTTTAAACTGCAAGTCTAGCAAGGGTTATATTTTTCTCGCAAGTCGTAGATGAATTGTTTTGGCCAGAACTTCAAATAAATTTCCGAATCAACCCACTTTCCAAGTCGTGGTTGCGCTTCCACCTCGGATACCACATCATAAGATGAACCAAGAGCAAGATTTTGTCTTTTTACGACTCCTGCAGGTTCTCCAGTAAGTCTCTCTTTCTCTTCAATTAATGCTATTGTATCAGCTATTTCAAAAGGGTCAACTAAAGTTTCCGGATTCCTTAAAACTGAAACACCCACCATATTAGACTCTATGCTTTTAAAGTATATAAATTATTTTAGGATTCTCTTACAAAAGGTCCTTCGACGCATCTTCTTAGTCCTTTTTCGTCTGCGCATTTTCCGCAGATGCCTACTCCGCAGCTCGTCATGTAGTCTATTGAGGAATAGATTTTCTCTGGAGAAGTGAATTGTTTTTCTATTTGTAAGACTGCTTTTATCATTGGTTCTGGTCCGCAGTTGACGAAGAACTTGCCTGATTTCAGGTTTTTTCTTAATAAGTCAGATACTGTGCCTTTGATTCCTGCAGAACCGTCGTCTGTTGCTACGTAGATGTTCTCGTGATTGATTGCCTCGAATGGGAGTAGGTGTTGTGCGTCTCTTGCTCCTGCGAATATTTGTGCTTTGTGTCTTTTCGCGAACAAGTATATGCCTGCTGTTCCGCTTCCTCCGCCGACCAGTACTAATCCTTCTTTTGGAGTTTGAATTGTTTGTCCGTATGGTCCTCTGAAGTAGATTTCGTTTCCTTTTTCTAGTTTTGCGAGTTCTTTTGTAAAGCACCCTCTTACCGAAAATGCGATTGTTAATGGGTTTGTGTCCATTATTGAGAATGGTTTTTCTCCTTTTTCTGGCAGCCAGGCGAATGCGAATTGTCCGGGTTCTGCTTGTAGTGCTCCGTCCATTTGGAGTATGTGAAAGTCTTCTGCCTGCGGCATTCTTGCAGCTACCTTGAATTTTTTATAGCTCATGTCAACTGTTTTTATGAGGCCTTCTGCGTTGTTTGTTCCGCGTTCAAGGTCTGAATTTAGTGTTGAGAAGTATTTTTTCAGTTCGGCTTCAGTCATGCCTGCCAGTGCGCTTCCTATTGCGAATAATGTTGCTCCTGCTTTTTCGTACGCCCTTACGTCGTTTGCTGTGTATATTCCTCCGCAGCCGATTATTGGAATTTTTCCAAGCGCGTCTGTGATGTCTTTTACGCATTTTATGCCTATTGGCGTGATTCCTCTTCCTGACATTCCTCCTACTTTGTTTGTGAGCACGTAGTGTCCGTCAAACATGTATGCTCCTGGCCCTACTGTGTTTATTGCTGTTATTCCGTATGCTCCTGCTTCCATTGCTGCTTTTGCTATTTCTGCTATGTTTTGCGTGTTTGGCGTTAGTTTTACAAATATTGGCTTGTTTGTGACTTTTCTTACTTCTGCCACTATTTTTCTGACCATTTCCGGGTCTTGTCCCATCTGCATATGACCTTTTACGTTTGGGCAAGAAGTATTTGCTTCAAATCCATCTGCTCGTTTTTCAAGGATTTTTGCTGTCTCTGCGAATTCTTCCGGGTCTTTGCCAAAGATTGATATCATTAGGAACTTGTCAGATGAAATGTTGGCGTTTGCCAGTATTTTTTCAAGTTCAGTTGCTCCTGGATTTACCAGCCCTACTGCATTTACAAAGCAGTGTGGCGCGTATTGCGCAAATATTGGTTCTCTGTATGCTTTTCCAGGGTGTATTCCTGGTTCTTGGCTTACTTTTCTTGGCTGTAATCCTGTGGTTTTTGTTGTTAGAAATCCCACTTCTGCTATTTCTTTTGCTATTCTTTCCAGGCAGGAGACTTCTGTTGTCACTTCTCCTGATGGGATTGTGAATGGAGAAACTGTTTTGCTGCCTAGTTTTATTTTTTGCACAAGAATGCTTTTATGCAGGACTTTTTATAGATTTAGCTTTCAGAATATGCTATTTTAAATTCGTTATAAAGCCGGCACTACATAGCTTACGAATGCGAGTACGCAGAATGCTGTGCCGTATCTTTGTTTTGGTTCAATTGTTGCGACAAGCGGTTTTTGCTTGACTAAATCGTATTTGTCTGAGAACGCGAATCCTTCCCGGTTTTTTCCAGTGTATAACTCGTCTAGGCAGCTGTTTACGTTTTTTATTGCTTCTTCTGGTGTTCCTTCGCCGTTGTACTCGCAGACCAGTCCGCCTGCGTGTTTTCCTCCTTTCTGTCCTTTTGGATAGAGGAAACCGTATAGGATGGCGGATGTTGCTCTTTTTTGTCCTTTTTCTCTATCTATGTGTGCTGCTGCTTGTATGACTCCGACTTGTGCTCCGTGTCTTATTCTTTTTATTCCTTCTTCTATAGGTATTTCTTTGGCTATTGGAGGCAGTATGCTTGTATATGGCACGAGATTTCCTAGTTCCACTCCTGCCATTCTCATGGCTTTGTGGTAGCTTCCTGCGTGGTTTTGGTCTCCGCTTTCTCCTGTGCCTGTTGAAATGAAGTATTCGTAGGGTATTGGGCATTCGGTAACTGTTCCTTTGTATCCTTTAGGAACCTTAACTGTCACGCAAACCACCTATTGTTGCAGAAGAGTACATCTGCGAAGAAGAGAATGTGAGAAACATTGTCTTATTGTATTCTTTTACCTTTTTTTATTTGATTTTTGTCTCAAATGATAACTTGTTTATAAACTTTTTTATTTTAGAATTTTCTAGACTTTTTCCGATTTTACTATGACGTCCATTTCGTCTTCTGTTACCGAGCACCCGTTTAGTTTTACGCTCCAGAGTATGCTTTCAAGTAATTCTCTGCGCGCATTGGGTATGTCGACGATGAACTTGTCAAGTAGTCCTTGTTCGTATGCTATCGTCACGAGTTCTATGCTTCTTATTACGTTGATGTGTCTTGTCGCTTCTTCCCAGTCTCTTAGCAGTTTTTGGTCGTGTTTTAACTGCATGTGGAGTCTTTTTTCCATTAGGAGGTGGAGTCCGTGGGGGTTTTCGAGCAGTGTTCTTGTTATTCTTTCGTCTACGGCAATTGTGTCTGCTTTGTAAAGCAGTGCTGCTGCTATTGTTTCCATTTCTCCTATTTGGACTATTTTGATGTTTTGTCCGTGTGCTGATAGTATGGAGTTTGCAAGGTTGGATAGTTCTTGCGATTTCTTGGTTATTGCTTCATCTTTGAGGACTGTTAGTATTCCTCTGTCAATGAGGCTTTGTACTTGTAATGCTTCGAATTTGAATCGCTTTGTTTCGAGTGGTCTGTCGACGAGTTCTCGTTTTACTCCTATTGTTATCGCGAGGTTTGCTTTTTTCTTGAATTCTTCAAGTATCCCTAGCAGGTTTGTCGTGGTCAGGCTGATTATCGGTCCTGTGTCAAATATTATTGTTTTCATTGGAACAGTCCTCTTGCCCGTTTTAGCCGTTCTATTTGCTTGATTCCGTCGTGGGGTACTTCAGTGATTGTTTTTCCTATGTAGTTTTGTAGTTCCCACTGGCTTAGTCCGAGTAGTTCTGCTGTTCTTGCTATTGATATTCCGTGCTCGTGTATTTTGCTTGCTTTTTTTATTCTTGCTTGTTGTATTACTTCTTGTATGTAGAGTTTGAGTTGTGCATCGTATTGTCCGATTTCCTGCAGCAGGGATTTTATTGTTGCTCTGTATGCGTTGTCATCATCTTTTTGCAGGGCTTCTGTTGCTTTTTGGAGTATTTCTGCAACTGGCGGAGGTGTCTGTCCTCTTTCTATGCTTCTGTGTATTACTTTTGATAGTGCGTACACCAGCACTGCGAGTGTTAATGGGTCGTCTTCCTGGAATATGCTTGCATCGTGTATTGTGTGGTTGCTTAGCTCTGTTAAGGTTGAGTAGTCCTGTTTTTTTAGTGCTTCAAGTACTTTAGTCAGGACATCCAGCATGTCTTCTTTTATGATTTGTCGCATATTCTTCTTATTCACTGTTCTACTATTTAAGAGAATTCAACTACTTAAAAGGAAATAAAAAAATTATTTTAATGTCCTGTAGGTTGTTGTGGGCACCTGCGTCAATGGCGTGGTAGGCGTTGTTGTTTGTGCTGTTGTGCAGGCTCCGTTCAGGCATCTTCCTGCGCAGGTCATTACTGTTTGCAGTGGTTTGCCGTTTCTGCATATCCATTCGTTTACTCTGGTGGTGTCTGCACAGGTGTCAACGTGTTTTTCATCTCCGTATACTACCACTCCTACAACATTTACATTGTTTCCGTCAGAATCTCTGCAGTCTGGCGTAGTTGTTGTTTTCGGGCAGTTCTTTGCTATGCAAGGATCAAAATTGGATGGATTCCCAATTGATGCGATTCCGCATACTTCTTCGCAGGTTAATGATGGAGTGCATTGCATCACACATCGGTAAATCGTTTCAGGCTGGTTTGCGTATTTTGTCCTGCAGCTTTCCTCGCACGTTTGTGGCGGAGGGTTGCATTGGTTCATGCACGTCTTGTATCTTTCAGGATAGTTTGAATACTGCCTGCAGCCTTCTTCGCACGTCTGCGGGGGATTGCATTCTTGTATGCATAGCCTTCTTTGTTCAGCGCAGTTTACGTATGCTGTTGTGGCTGTTGTTCCTTTCTGGCAGGTTTGGTATATATTTTCGCACCTATCAGTGCAAGTTCCCGGAGGGTTGCATCTTTCCATGCAGTATTTGTATTTTTCAGGAGAAGCAGAGTATTGCCTGCATCCTTCTTCGCAGGTTTCTCCGTTGCATGGCGGGCATTGCGGGCATCCTGGCGTTCTTGGCGTGCCTTCATCGCAGCATGCCGAGTTGATTATTACGTTTCCGCCGCCGTCATATACGCGGCCGTCTGTTCCCACGATTTTTGTTCCGCGCCAGCAGCCCCATCTTGGGCAGAATAACATCAGCAATATTATAACGATGACTCCAATGCAAAGCAAAAACAACAAAAGGTTTGTTAGTCCTGACGGACTTCGTCCGCCAAGGAAGAATTTTTGGTCTGATCTTTCAAATGCCATATAGGAGGTGTATAATTCACCGTATAAAAGATTGCGTCGCTACTCTGAAGAGATTTCAGGAACATTTTAATTTAACTACCTAAAAGGAGTAAAAATAGAAAGCTTTAAAAGTGCATATTCTAGTGTTTTGAAAATGAATCCCGTATATGAAGGTAAAATTGTAAGACAGCGTTTGTACATTCCCAGCCGGCTTGATGATGTCATGTTTGCTTTAAGGCTTGATAAGGATGTTGTTGCTACTTACCGCAGGACTCCTGTCTCTCATCTTGCTTTGCGCCATCCAGATGTTTTTTTGGCTGAATGCGAATATTTCAAGGATTCTGATCCTGATAACGTTTTTGGAGAAAGGTGGATTTGTGCTGATACTGAGACTGTTCAAAGAGACGATAGGCGTCTTGTTTTTCGTGAAAGTTCTTTAAGGGATCTTTGTGTCGGTGATAAATCGCCTGTTTATTTAGATGTTTTGGGTAAGGAGCTCATCATCGTCAAGAAAGAAGATTGGCAAAAATATGTCGCCTGTCGTTTAATCGACAGTAAATAATTCTGAATCGTGTCCTACATCTAATATTCCTAATCTTGCTCCTGCGTCCAGCCAGCCGTGAGCGTAGTTTAGTGCTGCAAAAGCGTTTACAATGTCTCCTTTATCGCGAAAGTGCTTGGCATCTGAGTAATACCTGTTTGCCATGTCGAGAATGATGTCTGCTTCTGGTTTTGCTTTTTTGGCTTTTTTCAACGCTCTGCCTGTTATGTCAAAGTATTTTGCGAGTTTTTCGTCTGTTATAATATTCATCATCAGTCTTGTTTGTCTGCAGGGTTATAAGCTTTGTTTAATTCTGGGAAATAGTTGTTGAAGCATTTCTCTGCGAGATTTCTTATCTGGCTGACTGTTAATTTGGGTACTTGCATCAAAAGGTCTTCTGCTTTTTTTGTGCCGTCATACTTTTTGTAGTCGATGTTTTCGTATTCGTGCCTGTTTTTTTCCATCTCGGTTAGGAAATAATTAAACATCACTTTACTCGCTCCCACTAATTCTATTGTATCTGAGCTGAGTATGTTTCCGAGTTTGAAATAGATAAATTCTGTGCTTTCATTTTTTAATTCTGTCAGGAATGAGCTTAATTCGTCCATGTTTCTTGCATAGACTTCATCAAATGGATAATTGTGTGTTTTATGGTAAATGGTGTGCATTGCTTCGTGTATGAGGTCGAGTCTTTGTTTTTTCTCCAGCAGGTTTCTGTTGTCTTTGATTCCTTTTGATATTAGTAGTTTGAAAAGTTCTTCGCGTGTTGTTGGTTCTTGTATGTTGAAACCAGTTAGTTTCTGTTTTATCATGTCAAAAATGAATTTGTTGGAATTTGCGTTAACATATATTGTTTCGTTCAGGTTTTCTGCACAAATCACTTGTTTTTCATATTTTAGTCTTCTGGTTGCAGTGTAGTCCTGTATTCTTGGTTCATCCAGGTAAAGTACTTTGAGGTTGAACTGGTTTCCCCAGAGGGTTCCGCTTACAACTGTTGTTTTTAGGATTTTTGCTGCCATCATTGAGTGTGCTGTGCCGTATTCACTTATTCTGCATTGGGGGACGACAGAATATCCTTTTTCTTCAAAGTATTGTTCCATGTATTTCAAAAAGTCATCGCCTGAAAAGTCTGTTTTTCCTCCTGACCTGTTCAGCAGGTAATTCAGCATTTCAGGGTTTTGTTTGTCTATATGGCTTATAAGTGGGTTGAGGACTTGCTGCCATATCATTTTTGATGATTCTCTTTCCTGTATTTGTCTTCTTTCTAATATTTTATCAAGTTCAGAATGATATTGTTTCAAATGCATTTCAAGGTTGTTTAGTGTGATTTCGTCTGCTTTCGTGATTGGTTTGAATTGGCTGGAAAATTCTGTTTCTGTTATTGTATGAGAAATCTTTTGTTCCAGGCTGGCAGTTGTTTGTGTTCTTTGGCTGAGTTTTAGTACTGACGGCGCTCCGACTATGAGTGCACCAAGTGCAAGCGCAGCCCCCACATACTTTTTCCAGTTCATAGCTATAATTTTGTGAGAGTTTATTTAAAAAGCTTTCCAAATGTAACAACTAAAAAGTAGTAAAAATAAGTACTGTTTAAGATTTCATCTTTTTGTATAACCTTTCCACTTCTGTTCTGCTTACCTGTGTATGGTTATTGAAACCATTACTATCTGTTTTAGGGATGTGCAGCAGCTCGTGTATGAGCGTTTTCTTTTTTGCTGCCTGGCTCAGCGCGTCAAAATTTTCAGATATCACTTCAACAGCATAATGCAGCTTTGCACCGAGCTCAGTCCGCTGGGCCTTGGAAAGTTTGTAAGTGCGTGCAAAAGATTTTCTGGACTTGCTGCCATGGCTGCGCAGGCATAGAATCTTTTCGGGTTGAATATGCTCCATTCCCAGTTTTAAAATTATCTCGCGTACCTGTTTTTCAACATCGTCCGCAGGATGATATATTATGGTCATATTTTATGTTCCCCTTTTTTTCAACCCAGAACTTCGTTAATTGTTGTTAAAAAAAAATAAAAATCACGCAGCGACTTTCACTTCTGCGCGTTTTGGCATTGGCCTTCTTACTGTTATTGGAAGCACTCCTTCTTCAAATTCTTTTTTGGCTATTTCTATTGGGTTGTAGCCGATTGCTTCAAGGTCTTTTTCTGCCAGTTTTACAAGGAAGGGAGCTCCCATGCTTATTTGCAGTGCTCTGCTTCCTATCATTCTCGCAATTTCGTATTTTGTGAATTTTTTTTCCATTGCCACCACCTTATAATGCCTTGCGTAATGTTGGCGCAAGTTTTTGTGCTATTTCTATCATCTTGTCGATATCTTCTGAGCTTAATGGTTCTGCTCCGCCTTTTTGCATGGCGCATATTGTTCCTTTTTCCGTAATTGCCACTGTCAGGCGTGCTTCTATTAGTTTTTCTTCTTCTGACAGAGGGTCTACGAAGAAGTGGTCTCCGACTTTTATTACTGTGACTTCTACTGGCTCTCTGCTTAATGGGAGTTTTTGGTCTGTTAATGGAACATCATATTGTATCTCGCTGTTTTCATTTAGCTTTGGCAGTCTTGCGTTTTTCAAAGCTGCGAGTACTGCCAGGGATGAAGCATCCAATAAGTTTCCTTCATCGTTTATCGTGCAGATGTCTATGTTTATTCCCCAGACTTTTTCTCCTAAAGTTATTACGAGTTTGTGTACGTCTATGCATTTGCTTTCTCGTATTGCCCTGTCCACCACTCTTGCAAGTTCTGTTGCCTGTTCTCCTGGCGGTCCTGATTCAAATTCAGGGTTGCTTAATGGCAGTAGTTCTGCGTTTACCATCATGTTTCCTTTGTCTGGCGAGTCAGGGTAGGGTTTGCTTATCTCCATTTTTACTCCTGCAATGACTTCTGTTCCGCCTAACTTTACTCTTGCAGAGCCTTCTGCGCTGCCGGATATTCCGTATTCTACTGTTATCTCTCTGTATTCCAGCGGTTTTCTGCCGTCATAGCGTACGTTCTTGGCCAATGCTTTTAGCAAGTGTGTTTTTTGTTCAGCGTACATCTTGATTACCTCTTAGCAAATTTTTCTTTTAGCGCTGCTTTTTGGACTTCGTATATTTTTTTGCAGGCTTCTTTTGCTTTTTCTATTATTTCGTTCATTTGTTCTTTTGTGACTTCTCCATCCATTTGAAGTAGCGTTATTTTTCCAGAGTTCGGGAGTACTGCTACAGGCACGTCTGCTCCATCTTCGTGTGAGTCTTCGAGATAGTTCAAATCTACTACTATTTTGTCTTCAACTCTTCCTGCTGCTACTGCGCAAACCATGTCTTTCATTTCAAGTCCTGCGTCTGCGAGTGCCATTGCTGCTGCTGTTATTGCTGCGCATCTTGTTCCTGCGTCTGTTTGCGGGAGTTCTACGAAGATGTCTACTACTGCGTTCGGGTATTCTTTGAGGTCAAGTACTGGGAGTAAAGCGTTTTCCATTACCATGCTTATTTCTTTGCTTCTTCTGCCTCCTCCTGGTCTTACTCTTTCGCCGTGTCCTGAGAATGGCATCATATTGTAGTTTACTCTGAGTATTCCTGTTTCCGGGTTTTGCATGAATTTTGGGTGCAAATCTCTTGGCCCGTATACTGCGCAGAGTGCTACTGTTTTGCCTATTTGAAACATTGCTGAGCCGTCTGCTCTTGGTATTATTCCTACTTTTGCGCTCATTGGTCTTAATTCGTCTATTTTTCTGCCGTCAAATCTTTTGTCGTAAGTCATTGTGAACCTCCAAAGTGATGCGGGTGTTCTGTTGTCGTTTGTTCTTCTGCTGGCGGTGGTGTTGCTGCAGGGTTTACTTTTACGCCTGTTTCTTTTTGCAGCCATTCTGCCATTCTGTCTGTCAGTCCGCTTAAGTGTGCTTCTTCTTCGATTTTTTTGACTGATTTTACTGCGATTACTTCGTTTTCTGGTTCGCCGTCTATCCATATCAGGCCGTTTTGTCCTACTACTATGTTGCAGTTGGTTGCTTGTTTTACCATGCTGACCATGCTTCCGTCTTTTCCTATTATTCTTGGGACTTTTTGCGGTGTCACTTCTACTATTCTGCCGCCTCTTAATTTTCTTAGTCCTGGTCCTTTCATGGATACGTCTACAAGTTTTTGGCTTGTTACGTTGACTACCTGGCAGACTACGTAGTCTCCCAATCTATAGTATTGGGTGAGGTCTGCTCCTCTCGGTATGAATTCTGATGTTGCATCTTTTAGCGTCATTACTGCAGAATATGGGGAGTTTACTTCAAGTCTCCACCCGGTCATTAGTACGTCTATGACTCTTCCTATGACTCTGTCTTTGAGTTTCGGAAGGTATCTTCCGGATAATGGTATTAGTTTGATTACTTTTCCTTCTACAGATACCATTCCTAAGCGTTGTGCGACTATTTTATCGCTTTCTCTGTATGCTCCTTTTCCAGGCAGGAAGCTCATTCCTGTTGCGATTATTTCTCCTGGCACCGCAATTTCTTTGTCTTTTGTAATTATTTCTTCTGTCATTTTTCCACCATTATTTCTTCTTTGCATCTCTTAGAAGTTTTTCGAGTTTGTCTTTCTTGACTTTTATGAATTTTCTTTCAGCGTTTGTGATGTATGCTGCATCTATTCGGTCTATGCTGAAGTTTTTGTCAAGTATCTGGTTTAGCGCGTTTATTGCGAGTTTTAATCCTTCTTCTATTGTTATTTTCTCGCTGAATTCCTTGTCGAGTATTTCTTCTATTTCTGTTTCTCCTTCGCCTATCACTGTTGCCCTGAATTGGAAGTAGATTCCTGTTGGGTCTGTTTCAAACAGTTTTGGTCCGTCGTTGTCAATTCCTGCCACTATGATGCTTACTCCGAAGGGTCTTAGTCCTCCTGATTGTGTGCAAATTTGTTTTAGTGCGCAGATGTCTTTGACAACGCTTACAGTGTCTATTGGAGTGTCGTATGTTACTTTGTGTTGTTGTGCTTTGACTTGTGCACGTTCTATCAAAACTCTTGCATCTGATAGTATTCCTGAGGCTGTTGCTGCTATGTGGTCGTCTATCTGGAATATTTTTTCTACTGTTTCTGGTATTACGAGTTTGTCAACTATTCTTTTGTCTGCGACTAGTAATATTCCGTCAGCGCACATCATTCCGATTGCAGTGCTTCCTTGTCTGACTGTTTTTTTTGCGTATTCTACCTGTAGCAATCTGCCGTCTGGGGAGAACATTGTTATTGCTCTATCATAGCCCATTAATTGGTGTGGCATTGGTTGCATATTGTTGTCATCGTCTCTTTTTACCATAGTATCATCCTCCCACTAGATATTTTTGTTCTGCTTTTGCCAGTATTCCTGATGCTCCTGTGGAGCGTACTATTGCTGGCTGTTGTTCTATTTCTTTTATTAGCGCAAGTGATGCTTTTAGTTCTTCCATATATTTGTGGTTTACTCTTATGATTCCTTTTTGTTCGTTGAATTTCTCTGGAAATACCCAAATTCCCATCTTTGCAACCCCATTCGTACCTGCAAATGAGAGCGTAGAGGTCCATATTGCCTTAGATACCTCTGAAAAAGCCTTTATTTCGCTTTTAGAGATTATTTCAAACGCTAAATAGCGTTTCTTTTCCTTTAACGTCGGCAATAGCGACTTTAATTTAGTCATGCTTCCCTTCACCCTCTCACGGGATTATTAGGTGAGAAAAAACATATTTGCTTATTTTTCTCCCTTTTCTCACTGATGTTTTTTAAAGAAGAATTTATTTATAAAGATTGCGGAAAACGTACCTAATATTTAAAAATTCCACAATAAAAATTTTGTTATGGTGTTCAATTTTATTTTTGAGGTTATTGGCACTTGGTTTTTTACCATTTTTGCAGCTCCGTTTGTCAATCTTGAGCTTCTTTGGATTTTGATTCCTGTTTATGCTTCCTGGTTTTTTGCTGAGTTCTTTCAGGAAAAGACCGGTACTTCTTTAGGTAATGCGATATCCAATGCTGTTGTTGTTCTTTGGGCTTCTGTTGATTTTCTTAGGACAACTGTGCACGCTCCGGCATCGGCTACTGCTGGTTTCATAGCCAAGATTGTACTGTGCGGGCTTATTTTCGCGTATGGAATATTAATCATTATTCAGGGTGTTAAAACAGCGCCTATCACAAGATATATCGGACGCGTCCGCGAGGTAACTTATGTCGTGGCAATATTTGCGCCGGTGATTTACAATGTTGTTGATTTTGATTTGAAGTTTTTTTTGGGAGCTGTCTTGTTTGCTCCAGTGTACTACTTCACTATTGAGCTTTTCTGCCGTTATACTCCTAATCCAAGAGCTATCGTTGCTGACATGCAGGGGGAACCCCATCTATGATTGATGTTTTCAATGTTTTGTCAATCGCGTTTTCCTTTATCGCGTCTTATTTTGCAATTAGGTGCATTCGCAAATCAGAAGGTCGTGACCGTCTTCTGCTTTCTTTGCTGATTATGGGTATTTTGACTTATGCTGTTGGCGAAACCATATTTACTTTTTTTGAAATCATAGGTCATGATGTATTTCCTTCTGTTGCCGATATATTTTTTGCAATAGGTTCTTTGGCATTGGTTATCGGATTGTTTTATTTCTGGATGACTTCTCCCAAGAGTATTGAGCATTTTGAGTTTAAGGACATAATGCTTTTCTTGTTTGTAATTGTAATAACTGCTGCAATTTTGTCATACGTGTTCATTTATCTTGCTTTGCCTCAGGGGCTTGGAAGTCCAATTCAGGCTTTTTTGAACATTTTCTATCCTGTTAGCAGTGCTTTTACTTTTCTGCAAATTTTCTTGTTGAGAAACCATTTCAAGGAAAGCCATCTTTATCATTTCTTTGAATATTTTGGTGATGGAATTTTCTTTTTATTCATTGGTGATATGATGTTCACTTATTCAGACTGGTCAGGAGTGGCTGGTGGTTTGAGGATTGCGTATAACATAATTTTTATGCTGGGTTATGGTCTGATTACTTTTGCTTTCTTCCTGGAATCCAGGTATGTTCAGCCTGCTAAATGGGAAGGTTTTAGAAAAATAGAATAAAAAAATAAAATTTAGATACTGCAAGTGTCACAGGCTTTCAGTTTGATGTATTTTGCTATGCACCATAGCAGCATTCCTCCCGCATACCATAGGAATACGTGTGTGAAGGGGAACATCGCGCTCCACTGTCTCATTATTCCTGCTACGATCACAAATAATCCTGCTGCTCCAAACACTATCGCCAATAATTTCATTATTAGGCACTTAATACTGCATTCCATTTTTTTTGCCATAATATCACCTCTTTCTATATGATGGAATATATGTTTTGTTTATTAAGGTTTTGGGTAGAAAGCTATATAAACATTTGATTGGAAATTGACGTTATGGGCCCTTAGCTCAGCCTGGTAGAGCACCTGACTCTTAATCAGGGGGTCGCGGGTTCGAGTCCCGTAGGGCCCGTTTTATTTCTACACTCAAATTTCTAAAACTACGACATTTAAATCATAAAATTTATATACTAGAAAGTATGACATTAAAGTCATGACTAGTGGTGAGCTTGAGAAACTGGTTGAATCCAAGATTAAGCCTATGTTAGAGGAGGCTATGCAGAAGAGTCTTGGCATTACTGTTGCCGAGCTTAAGGCTGATATTTCTGACAAGCTGAAGAGGTCTGCTTTGCTCGAGTTTGAGGTTGATACTAAGCTGAAGTTTAAGGATGCGAAGAAAAAATTCAAGAGGGAGTATGTTGCTCATCTGTTGCAGTTGAATTTTGGCAATGTTGCTGATGTTGCTAAGATTGCTTCTGTTGATAGGAGGAGTATTCATCGCATTGTTGCTGAGATGAGAATTGAGGTTCAAAAATTCAGGGACATGCTGCAGAAAGGGCAGTATGTCAAACAGCTGGCAGTTCAGGATATCATTCAGGAATCTTTGGAAACTTACAAAGGTGCTTTGAATCCAAGGAAGTATGAGGCTTTGTATAAGGAAGCTCCTGGTTTGTCAAAGAATATTGTCAAGGAAATTCCTGAGACTCCTAAGACTTTGAAGGAAGCTGAGAAGGAGTTTGAAACAAGGTATTTCGAGAAAGCATTGTTAGATAATAATGGCAACATCTCGAGAACTGCCAGAAAGATTGGCTTGAGGTTTGAGACGTTGCATAGGAAATTGAAGAGTTTAAGTATTTCTGCCAAGAACTTTTAACGTTCTTAATTCTTTTTCCAGTG
>JBFYLW010000076.1:0-4129 GCA_041305185.1 Nanobdellota archaeon | reverse complement strand
TAAAAAATCATCTGGTCAGCAACCATCTTATGACCAAAATGAAACTTGCCAGAAGGCATCAGGCCAGTCATCATAACAAAAGGCTTCTTCTTCTCAACAGCCTCAACAATGCGCTGGAAATCACGATGAGCAAAAATAATATTGCGCCTAAACAAAAGATGATCAAACTGCTTAGGCAAAGCAGGCATTGATTGGAGGCCAAACTCCTTAATCAAACGCTCATAATCAACACTGCCCTTAACTTCCCAAGGCGTAATCACCGATTTTTCTTCCATACCGAGCAAGAAATCAAGAGGGTTTTAAATTCTTTTGCCTATAACCGATAAGCTTGACAACAGCTGCAAGATATTTCAAATTCATATTCTTGTCCTTAACATCCTTCTCAAAACGAGTAAGCCAGCCACGAGCACTGCCATCCTTAAGCTGAGCCCTGACCAATTCATAATTACCATTATAATCAGCAACCCAGGCAACAATACCCCTCCTGTTCTCAGGAATTTCAAGAGCATAAACCATCAGGTTATAAGCACGCTCATCAGCAACAGACTGCAGTTTCAAAGACAAATCATTCGAAAGCGCAGCAATCTGTACAGACAAATCAGATTTAACAATAGCCAAAATATCCTCTTTAACCTTTGATTTAGCACCCTGAATAGAATTCAACAACCGCTCACCACTCTCATGAGCAAAATCCAAACGCTCAGCAGTCAAATCAACAGAAAGAAGTTCGTGAGCCTTAATAGACCAGTTGTCAACCTTTTTCTCAAGACCAGTAATTGATTCCTGAACTGATTTTGCAGCAACAAGGAAAGAAGCATAATCAAGTTTGTATTGAGTCTGCAAATCCAACATCTCCTGCCTAACGGACTCAAATGCAGCTTTTGTATCTTCGAGAGCAAGACGAGCAGATTCGTAAACAGAATTAGCCTCTAAAACAGCATTTTCAGATTTTTCAACGCAAGAGTTGATTTTTTTGACAGCCTCACCAACTTCAGAACTTATTTTTTCAGTAAACTGACTATTTCTGGAATCAACATTCTTAACAAACCTGTCAAAATGCTCATTCAAATAACTGAAATTCTTCTTCAAATCCTGAAATTCATTAGTCAAACCAGCAGAAGCAGAGCCCACGACGGATGCCAAATCCTGCTTAGCATTAGCCTTAAGACCCTCAACACTGGTTTCAAGACGCTTCTCGTCATCGGCTAAACGAGCATCCATTCTGGCAGAAAACTTCACATAAAGAGGCTCAACTACCATTCTCTCAAGCCACTTTGAAAAATAATCACGAATCCTACCCATGCATCACTCCCCAAGCGTGGCAAAAGAAGAAGTTTTATAAATTTATCGACGAATTAAAGAAAAAAGCCTCTAAGACCATTTGTCCAAAAATATTTTGTCCTCAGGATGCTTCAACTTCTTCAGCTTTTCAATAACAGCCTCGACCATCGGAGGAGGACCGCACAAGTAAACATCAAAATCCTTCTTGTAATATTTCTTCAAAAAATCCTGAACACGACCGCGCTCTCCCTCCCAAACCCTATAATGATGGTCCATAGTTATCGTGGGAACAATTTTGAAATCACTGCCAAAAAACTCAAATTCCTTTCTATAAAGAAAATCAGCAGGAATACGCATGCTATAAATCAGCAAAACCTGCCGCTCATCATTCAAGGCCTGCCTAATCATAGGACGAAAAGGACTAATGCCAACACCACCCGCAATAAACAAACACTTCCTGCCTGACTTCAAACTAAAAGCACCATAAGGACCATCAACGTGAACAACAGTGCCAACAGGAGAATCCTGCAAATGAGCACTCAAACCAGTACCGCGGGCAATGCAAAGCTCGATATGAGGCTCGTCCTGAAACGAAGCAATTGAAAAAGCACGATGAACAGGATTGTTTTTTTCATCAACAAAATCATCACACCAAACACTAACCCACTGACCAGGTTTAAATAAGAACTCAGCAGGCTTGCTCAAACGAATAATATGAACACGAGGACTCTCCTTCAAATTCTCCAAGATTTTCGAATCAAACCTCATTTTTTCAATACTCTAAAAAGCAGAACGGTATATAAATGTGATTAAATTCTCTTTTCGTACTGATAAAACTTATAACCCTTCTCCAAACCAAGCTTTTTGCAGAATTTCTGCATTTTAATATTTGAAACATTAACGAGCGCAAGAATAGTCTTCAAACCCTTGTTTTTGCAATAGTTCTCATAATATTCATATAATTCAGTGCCAAAACCCATAGACCTGAATTCAGGCAGTATTACAAAATCAATTAAAAAAGAATACTTCTTATCTTTCCAAACCTCAGCATTCAAAAAACCAGCAAATTTTTTATCATACTCTGCAACAAGAACAAGACTCATTTTTTTATCATTAATACATTTTTTAACATAATCCTCACAATAAATCCCCTCACCTTCAGCAGAGCCATGCAACTCAGGAGTGTTCTTTATAACAGAAAGAATTTTTCTAATATCCTTAAACTGAGCCGTTCTAATCATTATCTGCAAGTCTTACATTTAGCGCGAACTCTTTCTTTCGCAATAGCTTCAGCAGCAACACGAGGAATAACACCTTCCTTCTTAGCTCGCTCCAAAACCATCTGCGTGTTCTTAGTAATCTTTTCCTCAACAGTCTTAAACATCTGCTGCTCAGTGCCATTAATGTACTCAATATAACTTGAAATGACACCGCCGGCATTAGCAACAAAATCAGGAACAACAAGAACGCCCTTCTTCGCCAAAGCTGCCTCTGCCTCCACTGTAGTAGCAATATTACTGCCCTCAACAATCAACTTAGCCTTAATCTTTGGAACGTCAGCAATTCCAAACAAGTCAGGAATAGCGGCAGTAACAAGAACATCACACTCCTGAAAAATCAAGTCCTTAGTTGGAAGAACCTTGCCGCCATAAGCAGTAACAGTCCCCTTAGACTTCTTCATATCATACAATTTCTTGACATCAATACCCTCAGGCACAAGCAAAGTACCCTTGCTGTCAGACACGGCAACCAATTTCGCGCCAGCTTCTGACATAAACTTGCAAACAAACTCGCCAACATTCCCAAAACCTTCAACAGCATAAGTAACAGTCTTAATGTCCTTGTTCATGTGCTTCAAAGCAACCTTAATCGCGTGAAAAACACCAAAACCAGTACTTCCAAGCTCGTGAGGCAAACCACCAAGAGCAGAAGGCTTGCCAGTGCACGCTTTCATATCACCATTAGCCTTAGCAAACACTTCCATATCATGCTCAGCCATATTCATATCAGGACCAGCACAATACTTCAAAGGAACAACACCCTTCAACAATTCAGAAAAAGCACTAACCCAAGCATCCTTTTGCTCAGGCGTAAGCTTCTTAGGATCACCCATAATGCCAGACTTCGCACCACCAAAAGGCAAATCAGCCATAGCATTCTTCCAAGTCATAGTCCTCGCAAGACGAAAAACTTCCTCCTTGTCAACAGTAGGAGTAAAACGAATACCACCCTTACCAGGACCCAAAGCAGTATTATCAATAACAACAACACCACGCATACCTAACTTCGGATTGTAAACTTCAACTATCCTTTCCGGACCAAAATCATCAAATTCCATCTTTTCTCACCCCAACAAAAAAGAGAAAACAAGAAGGATATAAAGGTTTTGCTAAGATTTAAATAAGTCAAAACAATCAGGTTCAAATGTTCAAAAAAGGGCTGAGTTTCAACGCAACAATAGGACCGCTACTAGCACTAACAGTCATAATCTTAATGTATGCAGGAATCAATTATAATTACCAAACATTCACAATCGCAGGATACTTAAGCATATTAACAGGAATAATCCTGCTCATAAACACGCTAGCAACAAAAGCATACATCGGAACAATAATGGCACCACTAATGTGGGCATGCATGATACTATTAGTTGCCATAGGCATAGCACTAGTATACCCGCCGGCAAACCTCATAGCAAAATCATACTTTACAAACTTTGAAAAAATAGCATTCTACGCGTACATCGCAATACTAGGACTGGCTTTAATTCACATAGTAACAAACAAATAATTCAAACCAGCTTCTCATTCGTCTCAGCATCAAAGATATGGATGACCTGAGCAGGACA
>JBFYLW010000075.1:0-7622 GCA_041305185.1 Nanobdellota archaeon | reverse complement strand
TCGACGTCGGCTCTTCCTATCCTGGCCGTGCAGAAGCGGCCAAGGGTGAAGGGGTTCACTTGTTAAAAGGGATCGTTAGCTGGGTTCACAACGCTGTGAGGCAGTTGGTTTGATATCTACTGGAGATGTTGGAAGGCTGAGAGGAAGGACGCCATAGTACGAGAGGAACTGGCGTTCGGCGCCACTGGTTTACCGGTTGTCCGATAGGGCATCACGCCGGGCAGCTACGCGTTTTATGGTAAGTTCTGAAAGCATCTAAGAATGAAACATTCCTCGAAAAGAGCCTTCTTAGGGCATGGCTAAAAGAGCCGCTTAATGGAACTGGTGTGTACGCACGAAGGTAACGACGTGCTCAGCATGCAGTCCCCAACGCTCATACCTTGAGATCTAGAGTTTGACTATGAACGGTTTCTCTTTTCTTTTTATTCTTTTTTACAATTTAACATAACCTATCCATATTTTCTCTCTTTGCCAAATTTTGGTCCATCTTCCATTTCTCATGACGATACCACATAGTTTTATCCTCTTTTCTATCTCCAATTTTTGCTTCCAACCATTGCATGTACCTGTATAACTTTCGAATAAACAAATCAAGCTTTTCTAAATGAACTGCGTGTTTTTCAGGAGTAATATACTTTAAATCCCTCGCAAGTGCAAGAGCGGCCTCTGTTTCCAAACAACTGCGATAACAAAAAATAAGATAGTTCAAAAATATCTTATATGATCGAGCCCCGCTGCCTTCAGCAATATTCAGAGGCAAACAAGTTGCAGCTCTACGCAGTTGTGAAGTCAAGTTATTATCCTCAAAGGAAGGAAATGATTTGACGAGCTCATAAGTGTTAATAACAAATTCGTGCGCAAGCCAGTACAAATCAAGTTTTTTATAATTGACGAATACCATAAAATAACATATGTAAAACTAGTTAAAATTCCTATCGATGAAAAAATAGGAAAAATTACAGTTTATCCAGTAAACTTTACTAAAAAAGGAAAGATTATTGGAAATAACAATCGAAAATGTCAGATACATTTAAATACCATTTCTAGCTATCAATTCTCAAGAGAGGTGATTAATTTGGTAGCAGGACTCATTTTAGGACCATCAATCGCGCTAGGAATAATAATAGGCGCATATGAAGCAATAGTTATCCACAGAGACGTTTCAATACCAACACATAGATTTGGACACATGGCACATGCATTCATACTTTCAATAATTTTCACGCTCTGCACTATGAATGCAGCCTTTGTATTAAGTATGATACCACAATTAGCAGCTATTCCAATATTAGGAACCCCACATGGATTACACATATTGCTCGGTTTGATAGCCGCAGTGAAAATCCACGGAACAAGCCTTGCAATAAAAGGCGCAGGAATGGGCGGCGGAAGAGGAATGGGAGAAACGTGGTTCCACAGCATACTAATCGGAGCAATAATCGCAGCAGCACCATACGCGTATCCGCTAGCTGAACCGATGATTCCGGCGTTCATGAAATTCTGATGCACGCAGAGGAAGCAATAACCAGATTAAGCAATGCTCTGGCAATCATCAGTCAACAATTTGACAAAGAAGCAGTGAGAACGCTAAAAGATATAGTGGACGAAAAACACTGGCATTACATCGAACAAGGACTTCAGACAAACAACAAAAACCTTGTAATGCACGGAATAATAGGAGCGATGAGCCATTATGAAGCCGAAAGAGAAAAAGAAAAATTTGATAAAAAAATACGTTCCATCACGCCAAATACTTAGCAAGCTGCTGGTAAAACTTGAAAGCTGCCACAATGCACTTGAAGCTCATAAAAACTTCAATTTAGCAGAAGTTCTAATAGGAGAATATTACAAAGAAATACCGCATGAACTGGTTGATGAATTCCAGGAAAAAAGCATGTTTGATGCATTAAAAAACAGAAACTTTGAATTGTTTTTTGCAGTTGTAGAAGCGGAAATAGAAAGATTAAGAGTAGAGAAAGTGAAATTACTGCGACAAAAACTCATTCAATCTTAACATCCATGCCAAGACTTTGACCAGGCAAACCGCGCTCAAAAACAACGCGCAAAGCACCCTTATTGCCATGTATTGCAGAAATCACTCCTTTTATAGACGTCTTTTGCTTGCCAGGAGCATTCCAAACAGCAGACTTTCCAACATAAGGCTTTGCCTTATCCTTATTGTCAACACCAGGCATAATTACAATCATCTGATTACCCTTCTTTCGCCTGCGACTACCCCTAAAATGAGATATAATGCCATTCATACCGACGAAAAGAAAGCAGGTGGTTTATAAATGTTGCTGAAAGATATGATTTAAAACATACAGAATGTAATAAAATTACCACAACAGAATAAGTGTTGGCAACAGCAAACAACCCATGGCATGACTTCTAGAAATATTAGTAAGTGGAGCAATAAGACCAACACACGCGGCAGTCAGAAAAATAAAAACGCCAAGCCAGCCCGATAAAACAAAGGACATGAAAAACAAGAACAAAAGAACCGCCAAGGATATTAAAGAATAATTAACAGTTGAAACAAATAAAGCATACCATTTTGAAACAAACAAGGCAGCTATTGAAGCCAAACCAGCAGAAAAACAAGCAATCCCGATAAACGAAAACAAAACAGAAACTGAAATACTTCCTAGCAGTTGATTGATTATCACCACTGCACCGTTTCTTGCCCTCTCAAGCGAGAAAAAAGTAACCAGAGAAATCAGAACATCCATCGTACCCAGTGCGCCAACAAGAACAAGATAAGACCAGGATTTCTGGCGCTTGACTTGAGCTAATGCAGCAGCTTGTGAAGGGCCAAGACCTGGAAACAAGGTAACTATTCCTCCAGCAAGAACACCCATCAGAACTGACCAGAACAAGGAACGCTTAGGCAATCTCGCAATGTCAGTATCAAACTGAACTGGAATTTCAACATTATTGAACAAAGATATCAATAAACCGCTTGCACCAAAGAGTCCGGAAAGCAGGGGAAACAAGGGCTCACGAATGCTGTTTAAGGAAAGTAAACCGAGAAAACCAGCAAGCAAAAAAACAACAACAGCCCACCAGGAATCCCGCCAAAGTAAAATCAACACGAACAAAAGGAGAAGCCAAAACAAAAAAGGACGAATTATTGAAAATATAAGAGGTAAAAAATACAAAAAAACAGGAAGAAGCAAAACACCAAAAATTACACCCAACAAACTGCCAGCAACACAAAACTTAACAGCCTCAATTCCAAATCCCCGCTTCAATAATCGATGACCTGGAAGCAACGCCATAACATCCTCAGAAGCACCAAGAAAAACTGTCGGGACCGCATCAACAATAGAACGAGAAACTGCCATAGCGACCAGAAGAATGGAAGAAAACCAAACATCAAAATGCAGACCTGCAATAATCACGGCAACAAGATTCGTATGCAATCCCGGAAAAAGACCTGCAAAAATCCCCAGCAACAACCCAACAGAAATTCCAAGAAAATTAATCATAACTTTCCACGATAAACTCAACACGGCCTTTATACTGCTGCAAGCGGCCATTCAAAGTGTGTTTACCAGGCTCTATATCCAGCTTCTCAAAAGTAACAACAGTAAAATTTTCAGGGACAAAGCTTATGAAAGTAACTTTTTCCTTTTCAGCAACATACTTGACTTCACCATCCATCTGCAAAAGCTGAGGGGAAACATCAGGCTTAAGAAAAAAAAGAGCAACAATTCCCGCCGCTGAAAGAAAAAGCGAGATTAACAACAATGATTTGCGTTTCATATAGATTCTGAATTCAAAGTACTTAAAGTTCCTATCGATGAAAAACCTGGAAATATTGCCAAAAGTTATAAAATAATTGCAGAAAAACAGAGTTTTATTGTAAAAACACTTTTTCAACACACAAAAACATAAAAAGGAGTCTAGTTCCATAAGTTTATGCAAAAAAAGGCAGCACTGAACTACGTTCAGCTGGTCTTTTTTTCATAAAAACATGAAAAAAAAGGTGCAAAGTCCAAGCTCGATAAAGACTTACAATCAATGCCCAAGAAAATATTATTACACTTACATCCTGCAAATAGAGACACCACCAAACATACACCAGGTAAGAGGAAACATAGCACACTCAGTGCTGGAACACTTCTTTGACATAGATACTAAAAGCATATCCCTGGAAAATTACGAGGCACATCTAAAACTAATAATCCAGCAGTTACTTTTAAAAGAATGGCAGAACGTAAAACTGAAATTGGAAACGCTAGAACTCACTCACGACAAGCAAATATTCTATTTTGAAGAAACACTGACAATGCTGTTCAACTGGCTGGAACTTTTCTGCGCCAAACTATCAAAACAACAAGGAACATTCCCGGAAAGATTCGCAAAACTAACACCAATAAGAGAACAACTGTTTGTCTCTGAAAAATACAATGCCAAAGGAATAATAGATGCGATAGAAAGCCAGGGAGACGGAACAATCAGGCTAATGGACTACAAAACTTCAAGCACTGAAAACCTCAATGAGCACTTATTACAGTTGGCAATCTACTGCCTACTCTATTCTGACAAATATGGTACAATGCCAAAACAAGCAGGAGTATACTTTCTGAAAGGAAATGAAACCACGGTAGATGTAGATGAAAAACTACTGGAAATGGCAAAAAAAGAGATAGAACACGTACACAAAGCCACTCAAACAGAAGATGTGAACCAATACCCGAAAAACCCGGGACCGCTATGCAAGTGGAGCAGCGGACACTGCGCGTTCTACGACATCTGCAGACCACGGGAGTAAGCTTTTTATAATCAGTACAGATAGATAAGAGCATGCCATACAAAGAGGTGTTCCAGTTCCTGGTCAACCTGGGACTGCTAGATGTAATACTGCCATTTTTGCTCGTGTTCATCATCTCATACTCAACACTGCAAAAAACAGGAATCTTGGGTTTGGGTAAAAAAGACAAGCCCAGAAAAGAGCTCAATGCGATGATAGCATTTGTAATGGGATTCTTTGCAGTACTGGCTACGAACCTGTTGAGCGTGGTGAACATAATAATGTTCTATTTTGTATTATTGCTAATGATAGGACTTATGCTGGCACTGATAATAGGAATAGCAGGCGGACACACATCCAGCAAATTCTACATAGCAATAATGCTGTTTTTGGCAGGCGTGTTCGTATTTTACGGACTGGCACAACTAGGAATAGTAAGCAAAGACAACTTCTTTAAAGGATTCTTACTGCCTTTGGCATTGCTTGGACTCATAGTATGGGGTCTATACTCGTTCTTTAAAAAGGAAAAAAGTCAAGAGAAACCCAAAGAAAGAAGGGAAAGACCTCCAGAGCCGGAAGAACCGAGACCAGAACCTAGAAGAGAAGAACCTCATCCATCACCCTACGGACAAGTCTAAACTTAACTAATTACTAACTTTTTTGAATGCCTATTGCACTTTCCTTTCAGACAACTCATGCATCCTTCTACAGGAATAGGTCCTGCAAATTTGAAACCCTTTTTCTTTGAAACCTGCTCTAGCAATATTTGATACAACTGCTCAGAGCTTTGTTTCACATCATACTTGTTCATAAGATCATTTCTGGCATTCTGGGCTATCTTGTTTCTAAGCTGAGGATTTTGAATAAGTCTATCCAGACAATCATAAAAGCCGGGTTGAGGATTTTCAGGGTTGACAAGCATGCCATTAATATCATGTTTAACCGCAAATTTATGACCACCTATTGCTGGAACTACCAAAGGCACTCCCATGACTGCGGCTTCCAAAAACTTAAGCTCAGACTTGCCATTTCCTTCAGCATCGTTCTTAATAGGAGCAATTGCAATATCCAATTTTAATTCTTGCAAATCATCATAATATTTCTTCCAGTTACCACAGTCGGAATAAGGATACAATTCGTAAGATAGACCGGACTTCTCAAACATTTGCTTCAGATTTCTTAGATCTTCCTGCTCAGAGGCACTAATCATATTCGATTCGTGAATACCCTTAACCACAAAAGTTAGCTTTTTACCATACTTTGAAGCCAATTTAGAAATTGTTGGTTCTAGTTCTAACAATTTTTTAACGTGATATTTTCCACCTGCCCAGCCCACACGAATCTGGCCGTTGTTATTATGATTCTTAACAGGCTTTAAACTGAGTTCATTAATGTGAACACGGTTTGGCAAATGATAGATATTATCATGGCTGCCACGTACAGAGGCAGCTTCAATAGCCAGCTGGGGTGTAGACATGGTGATAAAGTCAGCAAGTTTAACGTTATCTGTAATGTAATCGCTAAGACACTTTTTACCATCGTGCAAAGTACCCTTGAAAACACCATTAGGACCAAAAATCAAGTCGTCGGCATCAAAACCAATTATTTTACCCTTTGATTTTAGATGACTCACGACGTCAGACAAGTATTGATGGTTAGTTCTACCCATAATAACAACATCAGCCCATTCAAGATCAGGAAGAAGGTGCTTAAGTATGAGCTTTTGTGCATTTCCATTAACGGTTTCAAAACCTGCCTCTGTGCGAACTAGCAAATTAGGAAGTGCAGGATTAGCTTTACGCTCTTCCAAAGAAGGCCTACGAAGCACAGGTTCCATAGCACCTCTAACACGATATTTTATTCCCTGTTGACCTAAATAGTTGGCAGGCCATTCAAAACGCCATCTGGCACAAATATCATGAATCAAGTCGAACTCAGGAAGGAAAAGAACTTTCAAACCAGAAAGCGAACTCTGATTTTCACCAACAAGCTTGACAGTGTTTTTAGTATTCAAATGTCTGTCCTCAAGAATCTGCATATTCTTAGCATCAGCAACTCTGCATTCATCAACATTTTCAATCAAATCACGTTCCATCAAGTAATGACAAAGCGTACCATCATCGCCAGCAAGCTCACTAATGTATCCAAGAGTACGAGCTGATTTTTCCTTTATAGCAAAAAGGTCCCTATTCCAGTACGCACCTAAAATGATACCAGTACTAAGATTAGAAACCTGGCTAATAGAGCACGGCTTAAAAGAACCGTTTAAAAGCTGTTCAAGGCTTTGGCCTTTTGATATTTCAGCAAACTCAGTATTTCTTGAGTCATCAGCACGACCCTTATATTCAGGATACCATTCAGAACGCCTGTACAAAACGACTTTGGAACCAGCTTCCAGAGCTTCATCAGCCAAGGTTTTGGCCATTGCATGTGAAGTATCATCACCACTGATGAAAATTCCCACAGTATCGCCTTTAGAAAAATCATCAGAGCAAGATAAAGACTGACCACAATATTTGTTGGGAGTCAAACGATTAGAATCCAAAGGATACTTATCCCTCATCAAAATTCCAGGTTCACCGATTGTTGCTCTGTATTCCGCCATATTCCCCTCTAGCACAGAATAAGATGTTTTCATTTATAAATCTTTCGCTTTTTGACTACTGTTCAGTGACGATTATTCATAGTCTTGTTATAAAGCATTTATGCAGCTTTTTTCTTGGCATCAGACCATTTGTGACTCTCAAATTTAGCCAAATGCTTTGTGTTATCATCAAAATAATCAACAAAGAACTCATTAGGAGAACCGCGAAGACCCTGATATGAATAATCATCCGAGACCTTCTGAGTCGCAACAAGAGGC
>JBFYLW010000074.1:0-2591 GCA_041305185.1 Nanobdellota archaeon | reverse complement strand
AGATGATTTTGCCTGGCTTGATGATTGTGGTCGTTACTATCGGTGTCGGTCTTCTTTTGAAGGCTGAAGCGACTGCTGGTTTCCTGATGGTCGGCACGATTACTGGTATTTTGATGGCTCTTGTGTTGAACACTGGCGGTGGTGCTTGGGATAATGCGAAGAAGCACATCGAGACTGGCGAGATGGGAGGCAAGGGTAGTCCTGCTCACCAGGCTGCTGTTACCGGCGACACAGTGGGAGACCCATTTAAGGACACTGCAGGTCCAAGCTTGCACGTTTTGATTAAATTGCTCGGCACTTTGACGCTCGTGCTTGCACCATTGTTTATTTGATTTTTTTCTTCTTTTATTTTATTTCTTATGAAGTCCCATCCCTGAATAAACTGATGATACTGACACCAACAATTGTCTAAAATGTGTTGCATTTTATCGAGCTTCTCTCGATGTTTGCTGAATGGAAGAAGATAGCTTATAAGACGCAATGCTTCAAATTTCCGTCCAATTATAAACCCATAGTAATCATTGTTACAAACAGCGTATGCTGTTCTCGATTTTGTCCCGCTTTTTCTGTCAAGATATAAAATTGGATGAAAACCTGATTGGATAACTCTGTTTTTCATTTGTTCAAGAATCAGTTTATCACTTGTTCTTAACCTGAAAGCAACTCGAACAAAGCAATCATGGCTTTTGCTTATGTGCCAGTTTCCTTCGCAATCTGAATATGCTGCGAAAAAAGAATAGAATAGGCTATCGTCGTTTAAAATCCAGTCAGGAATTTGTTCTGGTTTCTTTAACAGAAAATCAAAAGATGGATGCAAGTCAACATAAATAAACCATTCTGGCCCACGTGGGCTATTTTGGTATAAACATTTCCGTGGTTCGCCATATTTTCCGAACGCTGTTTTTAATAAATCGTATTGCGCCGGGTGTGTTGTAGACGTCTGAACCCTTATAGATTTTCTTGCCCATTTTGCATGAAAATCGCCGGCTCGAAGTCCGAGAAGGAAAGCCTTTTCCGTAAAGTCCCCTGTAAAAGGAAGTTTGCGTTTTTTGGTTAATGCTTCAGAGACAGTTTTTCTCTTGATTCCGTATTTTTCCAGCTTCTTGCGGACAGTTCTCTCATTTTTGATGTTATACAGTTGTGCTATTTGAGAGGGTGTTTTATTTTGATTCCAGTATAGGTCTTTCAGAACTTCTTTCGGAATATCAATGGGTTTATGCACATAATCTTAGACACAAATCTCGTTTAAATAGTCTGTGCGCGCAGGTGTCCAGTGTCCAGTGGTTCATTAAATGCAAATTGCAACAAAACACTTAAAAATTCACTAAAATAATCTTATAGTATGCTCAAGCAAAGGTTTCTTCGTTTTAAGAAAGGTCTGATTATTGGTTTTGTTCTTGGCGTTTTTGTTTTTCCTGCTTTGTCAACGCTTGGTCTTGTCAGCTCTTTTTTTGAGAGTTTGAGGCCTTTGCTTATTGGTCCTTTTGATTTGATTGCTGGTTTTATTCCTGATGTTCAGATTAGCGCAGATACTTTTTATGTTCCGATTTACAAGTGGGTTTTGTGTCTTGGCTTTAATGGTCTGTGTTATGCTTTTCTTGGCGCTTTGATTCAGTTTTTCTTGAAGAAAAAATAAACAGGTTTTTCCAGTTTTTCATTGTTTTCTCGTAATATTTCTTAACAAGTTTGTAATTATTCCAGTTTCATCGTCGATACGCATTTTAAGAAGTAAGTTTTATATATTTCGTGAGGTGAATGGAAGTGATGGCAAGAAAATTGGCGTTGACGTGTGTTATAAAATGGGAGAAAAAAGTTTATTCCGCTGTATGTCCTGAATTGGACGTTGCCAGCCAGGGAAATACTCCTGCTGAAGCTCGAAGAAATTTGAGGGAGGCAGTTATCGGCCGTTTGCTGGTAGCGCAACAGGAAGGCATGCTGGATGAAATTCTTGAGCAATCCGGAATAAAGAAAAATAGAAAAACCGTCATAATGCCAATGTCCGTCCCGCTTCCTGCATAGTGAAATTACCGTGGCTGACAGCAAATGAGATTATTAAAATACTTGTCAAACAAGGTTTTACAATCCGCAATCAGGTTGGTTCTCATGTGCATCTTGTAGGTGTAATAAATGGCGCAAGAAGAATGGTCACTGTTCCTGTCATGGAAATAGCGAAATTGCGCAAGGTACTTTGCTGAGCATAATCCACCAGTCAGGTTTTACCAAGGAGGAATTCCTCCACTTGATGGAATAAATTTATAAGTTAATCAGTACAAATAAAATTTATGAAGCTTTTCCCTTCCCGCAAGCCGTATCGTAAAGGCTATCTTGCTGTTGGTGACGGTCACGAATTATATTATGCTTTATACGGCAATCCGAAGGGCAGTCCTGTTTTGTTTTTGCATGGTGGTCCTGGTTCTGGCTGCAACAAGCATGCTCATAGGCATTTCAATCCTCGATTATTCAACATTCTTACTATTGACCAGCGTGGTGCTGGAAAGAGCAGGCCTTTTGCTGGCTTGAGAGCTAATACTACTCAGAATTTAGTGAAGGACTTGCACAAATTCCTGAAATTCCTGAAAATAAAGAAGACT
>JBFYLW010000073.1:0-17638 GCA_041305185.1 Nanobdellota archaeon | reverse complement strand
GTGTAATCTTCCCAGTTATAATCGACTTTTTCGACTTTTGCTAATGGGCTTCCTTTTTGGCAGCGTATGATGAACTCTCTTAGTTTTGTTTTGTCTCCTTCTGCTGTTATTTCTACTGCGTTGTCGACGTTTTTCACCCAGCCTGTTATTCCTATTTTGTCTGCTTCTTTTTTCGTGTAATGCCTGAAGAATACTCCTTGTACTTTTCCGCGGACTATTATGTGTGCTCGTGCTCTTTCTTTGAAGAGTTGTTTTATCTCTTCCATCTTATCTTATCGGTTTGTTTTCCGTTTCTCTTAATTCTATTTTTTCTACTAGAATTTCGTATAGGTCTGGTTCTATTTTGAGTATGTCTTTCATTGTTACCAGTCCTACAAATTTTCCCTGGTGCATGACTGGCAGGTGTCTTATATTGTAGTCTCTCATTATTCTTAGTGCTTCGAAAATGTCTTCATCTGGTGTTGTTGTTATTAAATTTCCCGCTAATATTTCTTTTATTTTTCTTTTTGCAGGGTTTCCCAAGGTTGCGACTGCTTTTCTGACTATGTCTTGTTCTGATATTATTCCCACTATTTTGTCTTCTTCTTTTATCAGGAGTGCTCCTACGTGTTCTTTTGCCATGAGTTTGGCTGCATCTCTTAGTGTTTTGTTGGGAGAAATTGTTACTGGCTCGCGCGTCATCGCGTCTGCCACCACATACCCTGTTTTTATTCTGTACATAGATGGTGTTATTACTGCATTCTATATTAATATTGTGAACGACGTTGTAGGGGTAAAATTTAAATACTCAGTATACAAAACAGTATACTAAAGAGGTGATGTTGATGAAGATTTGGACGATTTTAATTCTAGCTGTTATGGCTATGTTTTTGGTTAGTTGTGCCGGAATGGCAACGGGGAGAGAGGAAAATTATGCCAAGTGCACAAGAAATATTGATGAATTTAGAAATAAATGTCCCAGATCATTTGTAGACTACAACGCTAAGTTGTACTCCGAGCAGACTTCTAGTTATACTAGACAGATTAACCAGCTTACTGCTGAGAGAAATCAACTTACTAAAGATGTTGCATTCTTAAAAGAACAGCTTTCAAGAGTGCCGGGTTCAGCATTAGTCGCAACTCCTGTCGAAGCAACAATAAGTGCGCCTCCGTCAACCATTCCGACTGCATCAACAGCCACAGCGCTGGCGGGAGCACCATCTGAACAGATAGTTTCTTTCACTATGAAGGATGGAACAAAATTGCCTTTAGTTACTGAAATAGGTCAACCTGCACAATTGATGTTGGTAAAAATAGGCGGACAATATTACCACGCAGGAGCGAAAATTGGAGCACCGCTGCCACGCACAGACGTTGTTGCCTCAATAACCACAGCAGCAGGAAAAACAATTCCTGTAGATGAAACTGAAACAATTGGCTATGCAGTAAAAGGGTTCGTGAAACTCAAAGGAGGTATTTATGAAGTTACCGTTCCGACGCCATCATCAGAACCTCTGCCACCTGATCTCAATATAGGCTTAAAGTCAGTATTTGTATTCAGAGACGGAGAATGGAAATACATTTACGTCAGCGACATCAGTACGACTCCGCCCACAGAGCCCCTGCCACCTAATCTTGAGATAGGCTTGAAGTCAGTATTCGTATTCAGAGACGGGGAATGGAAATACATTTATGTCAGCGACCTGACTTAACACTTTTTTCTTTTTTTTCAGTTATCTTTTTATACCCCTTTCTTGCCCCGTCGTTGTTATGAGATATACTTTAAAACAGCAGGATATTATTGAAAGTCTTGAGCATGATTACCGCCTTCATATGGGTTATGATGCTGTGCGTATTATTGACTCGATTTTTCTTCAGGCCGGCATTTATGCTGGTTTGACTCTATCTTCTGGTGACAGGGTTTTTTCAGATGTTGTTGGAAAGCTGGAAGAGATGAAGCGTAGTATTGATTCTGCAGGGGATAGGTGTGCTGAAGCTCGCAAGGTGCTTGGCGAGCTTGAGGGTAAAGTGAAAGCTGCTGTTGATGGTGCTTCTAAAAATCCTGTCAAGGCCAAGCTCTTCAAATAAGTGATTCATTTAAGCTAAAAAATTAATAAAAAATTAAATTAATACTTCGTAGTCTCCGAAGAATCTTTTCAGGCTTTCGAACAATGGTTCTTTGAGCGAGATTTTCATTGGCACTAGTTTTACCATTGCTTGTTCGTATTCTTCTTGAGTGCATGGTCCTGCGTTTCCAAGGCTGCCGTCAGGGTTGACTGGCGCTCTTTCCATTACTCTTTCAGGCGCGTCCATGTCTCTTACGATGAATGCCGTGTTGCCTAGTATTGTTAGTTCTCCGAATTTTTGCCCGTATTTTACCCGGAGTTTTGCTCTTTCAAGCTCGTGGGCTTTCTTTCGGTGCATGTAGTCTATCAGGTGTTTGATCAGTTCTGTGCTGTCTTTGCGTACTTTTTCTATGTCTGTTTTGCTGAGCTTGCCTGCATCGTAGTCTGCTTTTGCTTTGAAGATGTCGTGGAGTGTTCTGAGGTATTTTGCAGGTATTTTTCCTGATGCTATCAGTTTTTCTTCGAACAGGCTGGTGAGTTCTGCTTCTGGTGCGATTTCTATTCCTTCTATTTTGAGAACATCCCGTAAGATCGTCTGCATTGTGTCGTACATGTTGAGCATTCCTTCTTCATCTTTTAATTTCTCTATTTGTGTGAAGAGTCTTTGGAGTCTTTTCATGTATTTTTCAGAGTCTGTGAGCATCTTGTCGATTTCTTTTCCTGAGATGTCTTTTCTGACTCCGTGTTCTATGTCTTTTCTTACTTGTATCACGTTTTCGAGTATTTTGACGTATTCTTCTTCAAGCAAGCCTTCTTTTTTGACGAAGATTTCTCTTAGTACTCCGCAGGTTTCTTTTGGTGCTGGTGGCGGTATGCCGTACAGCATTAATGCTGCTTGTGTTGGCGTGTGTATTCCCCAGAAGAAGTCTTCTGTGCCTATATCGCGTAGTTTGAACTTAACGCGGTCAAGTGTTTGTTCTCCTGAGCTCATGAAGATGTCTATTGCTTCTGCTGAGGGTTTTATCTTGCCCATTTTGAGCAATTGTTTCCATGGCATGAAGATTCCTCGGTCGTAGAATGGCACTCCGTCTCTTAAGAAAGTAAAGATGACTGGATTGCTTTCTCTGATTGAGTCCCAGAAGTCTGTCAGGATGTAGATTTGTATGTTTATTTTGTTTCTTATTCCTGTGAGCTCTCCTGCTTCCATTCCCATTCCTATGATTATTGCTCTGAGTTTGTCGCGCAGTTCTGCTCTGGTCATTTTTTTGACGTCAGTGTCATCGATTACAACAAATACGTCGATGTCTGAGTCTTTTGTTGCTCTGCCTTGTACCATTGAGCCGGCTAGGACGTATGTCACGATGTACTTCTCGAATTTTTTTAGAACCATTGTTTTGTGGATTTCTGCTATTCTTACGGCTCCGAGCATTCCAGTGTCGTAGATTGGCGCGCTCATTCCGATTAATTGCAATAAATCGTATTTTCCGTCGTAGCAGTTCTGCCATAATTCGGATAATAGTAATGTTTGTGGGAAGATGTTTTTGTCTATTTCTTTGGCTGTTACTTCCATTATTGAGGTGAGCTTGTCGCGGAGCTCTCCTTTTGTCATTTTTGTTGGTTCAGAATCGTCTATCAGGATGAGTGTGTGGTATTTGTCTTTTTCTTCTTCATATCTTTTTTGTTCTTCTGCGTAGATGTCTGGCGGAAGGTTTGGTGCTGGTGGTCTTGGTGGCGGGAGTAATGCAACGCCTACAATATACTTGTCAAACTTTTCCACTATTTTTTTCTGGAAGTTTGTGAGTTTTTCTTTTATGATTTTGAGTTTTTCTGCTACTTCTGGAGGAAGGTTTGCAGGCATTTCCATTTCTGGTTTTTTCTCGGTTTTTTCTTCATTTTTGTCTTCGTATTTTGCTTCTTTTTTGTTTTCGTATTGTTTTTCTTCTGTTTTTTTCTTTGCCATTTTAGCGTACCTCTGCGATTATGCTTGTCAGTCCGTGTGCAAGTGTTTTGAACACGTCGAATGAGCTCGCTCCTGTTTGTAATAGATATTTGACGAAATCAAATGCTGTGTCGTGGAGTCCGTTGTGTGCCGGGTTTGGCGAGATGTTCGGTTTTAGTCCTCCTATGTCGTTGTCTCTGATTGTTTCTATCCATGCGAGTGAGAATGCGTGTGCTTTTGCTTCTTCGTCGTGTTTGTTAAGAAGTGTTGGGCTTAGGATGTGTCCTATTTCGTGTCCTATTGTGAGCAGTAATCTGTCCATGTGGTCTTGGACAACGAATATTTCTGATATTCCTCTGCCGTATTTGTTGTAGCTGAATCCCATGACTCCTGGTGCCATGTTGTTTTCTGCGAATTGTTTTTCTGTGCAGAGTGTTATTCTGATGTCTTCTTCTGGGAATTCTTGCCCTGTTATTGTTTTGAAGGTTTGGTGGACTATTTCTTTTATGTCTCCTAGTTCGGATATGATTGGGGTTAGTGGTCTGTTTTCTGCGAGAAATGCTTCTGTTACGAGAAAGCTTGGTGTTTCAGGCATTGCATATTCTGCTTTTCCGCCGTATGAGCTTGAAGAGTAGCTTGGGCTTGATGCAGAGTATCCTGAACTTGAGGAGTATCCTCTTGCGCACGAGCTGTAGCTCGTTGTTGCTGAATACCCTCCGCACCCGTAATTCATTTTTATGCTCCGCGTTTCACTGATTCTTCTAGTGGTTTTTTATCTGTTACTTTTTTCGCTTCTGCTTCTAGGTCTACGCCCATGTCTTTGAGTGCTTTTAGGTGTGCTTGCATTAGTTGTTCTACTATTTGCAGTATTCTTACCATTTCTTGTCTTTCTTTTGCTAGTGTTGTTAGTGCTCCTTTGTGGAAGCCGATTTGTTCTTCGTTTGTCATTGTGTTCACCATTGTGACAGTGTTGTCACAATATTTTAGTATATGTTCTAAACAAATTTAAGACTTTGTGACAAAAAAGTCATAGTTGAAGAAAATATAAAAAAATCAGCTTTCTGGCTGTTTTATTTTGTTTGCATAGAAGTCTGCCAGTTTTGCCAAACCTTCGTTATTCTCAGTCTTGGCACGGCTTCTATAGTCTGCCTCTATTGCAGCATAGAATGGTCTTTTTGCTTCTTCTGGCAATTGTGCCATTTCAACCTGTGACGCAAGGTATGCTATACTTAAATTTATGGCATGTTCTGATGCTACTTGTCCGGCCGGTGCATAAAATCCTTGCATTGCATGAAGTATTCCTTCATATTTTTCAACCGCGTCTTGTTTTTGTCCACACTCATTCATTTTGTTCACCTATTGCGACAGTCTTGTCACAATATGGTGGTGTATGTTTTTCAGCAATTTATTTGTTTGTGACAATAATATTATAGTACCTTATACGCATTCCAATAACCTTTATATACTAATATTAGTTAGGGGCTTTATATGAAAAAGAGCGTGGCAGTCATACTCGTACTTGCAGTTCTTGCTCTTGTTTTACTTTTCTCTAAAGGTAATTTGACTGGTTGGCAGATGCTTGACTTGCCTGCTCCTCCTTCTCCTCCTGGCATGGGTGGTGATGAAGAGGAGGAAGAGGCTATTATAGAAACTGTTGATTATGAAGACATTCCTCCTGAGCCAGAGCCTCCTGGTTATTATGAGGAAGAGGTTGTTGAAGAGCCTGTTGTTACTATTGAGACTTACGCTCCTGTTGATGCTTCTGTTTCTTCCCGCTTGGATGCTATTGAGAGGACTTTGGACTCAACTATTACTCCAGCTATTAGGGCTTTGCAGGAGAATCTTGCTGAGTTTTATACTATGAAAAGTGATGTTGATGCTTTGAAGGTTGAAACAAGGAATCTTAGGCAGCAGCCTTCTGTTGAGTTTCCTTTGAGCGTGACTGATATTGAGGGTCCTATTAAGAGGAATCTTGTTTTGACTGTTTCGTTTTTTGTTTTTGTCATGTTGATTATTGTTGTCATGATTTCAGTTGTGATTATCAATCGTCACAATGATGCTGTTGATAATAAGAGGTTATTGAGGCAGTACTTGGTTAATTATCAGAATGCTGGTTACAAGCTTGAGACTTTGAGGATGCATTTGCGTGCTTGTGGCTGGAAGGATGAGTTGATTGAAGAAATTGTTAGGAAACTGCCGAAATAAAAAAAGAGAGGTAACTAAAATGAAAAAAATTGCAATCTTGGTTGTTTTGTTGTTAATATTGGCATCTTGCGCTGGTAAGGAGGAGCTTCCTCCTGTTCCTTCTCCGCCTGGTGGAGGTTCTGGTGTTGGTAAAGCTCTTGCTGGATTAGCAACTGGTATGCCTGCTTGGGCTGCTGAGGCAAAAAATATTGCTGTCACTCCTGCGCAGCCTTATTTTAATGATGGTGTTATTGTTTCTGTTTCTAATTTTGATTACATCTATAAGAATGCTTATTTGTTTAATTCTAAACAGCGTACTTGGGAGAAGTTTGAGCTTCAGGGAGAGGCTGTTCAGGAATGGTTGAAAGGCACTGCTACTGGAGGCATCACGATTGATGCTGGCAGGTTTGAGACTGGTGATAATTATGCAGTTATTTATGCCTGTATGAAGCAGGGCAAGGATTGGGATTGTAATGGCAACAAGTGGATGCTTGCGACTTTCAAGGTTATGGGTTCTGCTACTGGGACTATTCCTGAATTCGCGAATATTGACGAATTTGTTGTGAATAAAGTTCTTCAGTTTGAGCTTATGAACACTCTTGCTGAGAAGGATAATTTTAATGAGATTAATGTTATTCGTTATGATGGCAAGTATAAGGCTTCTAATGGTTTAATCGTGCTTGTTCACGTGTTTAATTTTGACAGTCGTGCTGATGTGGATAAGACTTTGACGCGTGATGATTTGCCGTTGAAGGATATTATTCAGAAGGGCACTCAGAAGCATCTTGGTCATAATCTTGCTGTGTATTTGACGCAGGAGGACCATCGTACTGCTTTCTGGTCTAGCGGTAAGAATATTATTTGGGTTGAAGCTTTCCAGAAGGAGGCTGCTAACAAGGAGGCTATTGAGGCTTATCTTGAAAAGTATCCTTCTGATCTTGTTAAACCATGAAAAGATTGATTTTTTGTTTTTTTTTGTTGATTTTTCTAGTTGGGTGTGCTGAGGAAGATCTTCCTCCTGCGCCTTCTCCACCTGGTGGCGATTCAGGTGTTGGTCGTGCTGTTGGTGGCGTTCAGATTTCTGCTCAACTGCCTGCCTGGGCTGCATCCTTGAAATATACTGACATAGAGCCTGCTTCTGCAAGGTTTGGTGATGTTATCGTGTTGACTGTTGAGAAAACTCGTGATGTGAAAAAGGATTTTTTGGTGTTTTCTGAGATTTATGTTTTTAACAAGAAGGTTTATGATACGAGCAGGGTTGGTTTGTGGGAGGTTGCTGAGGCTGATTCTTCTTTGAGTGGGAGGATAACTGAAAACTGGGCTAAGGATAGGGCTGTTTTCCGTATTCCTGTTAGTAGTGAGCGTTTTGTTCTTGGGCAGAATTATGTTGTTGTTTATTGGTGTGTTGATAGTGGGAACAAGGATTCGAAAGGTAAGAAGATTTGGAATTGCAATGGTAACAAGTGGGGTCTTGGAGCTTTTGATGTTGTTTTGGAGAGGTATCCTTCTGTTTTGGCTGAGCGTGAGATTGCTAATAATGTTTACTTGAGTTCTTCAAGGATTGTTTCTCCTCCTGATGCGTTTACTGGTACTATTGGTAATTTTGATGGCATGGGTGATTCTTATGTTGGTTCTTACAAGCACCGGGCTCCTGATGAGTTTGAAACCGAAGTTATTATTACTAAATTGAGTGATGTGGACAAGTTTAAGGATAGTTTGGCTTCTGTTGTTCACTTGCTTGACTGGGTGGAGCTTGCTGGTCCGACTTGTGGTTTTGAGTCTTCTGGCTCTGATTTTGTTTCTTTTTCCTGGTTGAGCGGCACTTATTGGGTTACTGTTAAGACTTATTCTGATGAGCATAATGCTGCGTTGATTGGGAATTATGCTACTGTTTATCGTGCTGATTGTGATTTGTTGGACGAGCTGCAGGGTACACTTGAAGGTGAAGAATATTGTGGTGATGGTGTTCTTCAGGCTGGTGAAGAATGCGAGCCTCCTGGAACATCAGCTTGTGATGAGTTTTGCGAGAAAATAACTCCTGTTGCTCCTCCGAAGGCTGCCCCTCTTGTTTGTCCTGACGCGATTTCTGTTTGGAGTCGTGCTGATGAGGACGTGAATGTTTGGTATAGTGAATATTTTGAGGGTACGAAGGAGTGGGCTGTTTCGTCAAACAGGCCTGCTAGAAAGATTGGCGAGGCTGCTTCTCTTGCTATTGTTCCGCGTGATGATTTTGATCCTGATGTTTCTTCTTGGCCTGTTGCTGATACTTGTGGCAGGGCTGTTGTTGTTTGGAGCAATCAGCCTTCAGAGACTTCTGTTGCTGCCGCTGCGAGCTGTTCTGTAAGTTCTACTGTTTATTATTCTATTTGGGATCATTCTAATGGCTGGACTGTTCCTGCTGTTCTTTCCCAGAATGGTTGTGATCCTGCTGTTGCTGCTGATTATTCAGGTAATTCTGTTGCTGTTTTCGTCAGGTCTGATGGCTTGTATGCTTCTGGCTTTAATGGTGTTTCTTGGAGTGCTCCTGTTTCTGTTCAGAAAGCGGTTGTTAGTTTGCCTCAGATTAGTTGGACTCCTGGTGTTAATAATTGGGTTGCTGTTTGGGAGTCTGGTGGCAAGGCTTGGTTTGCCAATTTGAATAATGCTGGTGTTGTTTTGTCTGGTCCTTCTCAGCTCGGTTCTGCTGTTGGAGGTTCTGTTGCTTTGCCTTCAAAGCGTTTGAGTGTTGACAGTCAATGGTCTGGCAGTGGTGTTACTGCTGTTTATGAGTCTTCTACTGGTTTCTCTTATGTTCAGCTTAGCCCTGTGGCTTCTGCGCAGTCTCTTGCTGATATTTTTGCTCCGGATGTCGTGTATGATTTCAGTGATGTTTATCATGTTGTTGGCAAGGCTTACAATGATTTGAAATATTTTGATGCTGATGGGACTGTGGGTAATGCTGCTGGCAGTTCTTTTGTTGATGGTCGTCCTGCTCATGCGTATATTCCTTCTAATGTTGATGTTGCTGTCTGGCATTCTGAGGATGAGCTTGCAAGTCCTGATATTTATTGGAGCAGGAGGGATTCTTTGGGCTGGTCTGCTGCAAAGAAGTTGGTGACTGGTGGTCTTGCTGATTTTGATAAGAATGCTGATATTGCTCCTTTGTTCAAGGCTGCTTGTGAGGCTGGAAGTTTTGATCCTGCAGCGCCTTGTGCTAGAATTATTTATTATCGTCCAAGTCAGCCTGTTCCTGTGCCTGCAGGTCCTGGTCGTGTTCCTGGTGATAGTCCTGGTGGTCCTGGTATTTCTCCTGGTGCTGATGGTACTGCACCTGCTGATGCTGCTGTATCAACCACTCCTGTAACAACTATTGTTGCTACTTGTACTTCTTCTGACCAGTGTGGTGCTGGTTCTGGTAAGCAGTGTTCTCAGGGTTTTGAGTGTGTTAACTGTAAGTGTGTTGAAAAGCCTGTTTGGGTTAAGTTGATTGATTGTTCTTCTACTGGAATGGTTCCTTGTACTACTGTGGTTTGTCCTTCGTTTACTGTTGGTTCTTCTTGTCCTGGGATTAATCCTAATTTTATTTGTACTGCAAAGCCTGCTGGTCAGCAATATGGTAATTATGCCTGTCGTTTGTTGAGCGAGCAGGTTCAGGCTTATTGTGGGTCTCGTAATATTGTTAATTGTAATCCTGCTGTTGCTAAGTTAGATATTCTTTCAGGTGCTTCTGTTGATGCTGGTCCTCCTGCTGTGCAGCCGCCTGTTATTCCTTCTGAACGTTTAATTGCTTCAGGATCTGTCGATACTCCTGTGCCTATTGTTACGACTCAGCCTGTTTCGCCTGTGTATTCTACTCCACAGCTCGTTTATGTTCCAACGCCTGAGCCTGGTACTTCTCAATACGTTCCGCAGCCGTCAGTTACTCCAACTCCACGGCCTGCAACCCAATATGTTGTTCCTCAGCCGACTCCTCGACCGTCTGGTGGAACGCAGTATCTTCAGCCGCAGCCTACACCTTATACTGACGTTCCTATCAGTTCTACAGGTTCGCGTACTGGTCGTGCTTTGTTCACTGGAGAATCTTCTTATTCCGGCAATGCGCCTGCTATGATTTTGATTGTGGCTGTTCTTGTGCTTTTGCTGGTTTTGTATTTGATTGTTTACCGTAAGAAGTGATTTACCAGTTTGCAAGGTCTGTTTGTTTTATTGCTATTTTTTTCTCTTCATGAGGTGCATCTTCAAACAACGGTATTCCGTATACTCCGTCATATCCTGGTTTCCATTTGACTGTGCTTGATTTGCTTATTGCGTTTGCGAGTTTTTCGTCAACGTGTTTTATCAGTTCTTCTTTGCTTGCGGATAATACTGCTATTTCGTTTCCGAATGCGCTGATTAGTTTGTTGTATTGTTCCCAGGTTTTTTTGCTCGTTATTGGAGCTTTGATTGTGTGGTTGATTATTTCTGATAGGGGTATGAGGTTTTTGTACGAGTTCATTATTTTTGGCTGTTCTCTGTCTGCGAGTTCTTCTACCCTGCTTGCCACTCCTATAGTCATTGGTTTTTTGCATGCTGGGCAGATTTTTTTGACTGCATTGCTTTCTTTGGGCGACATTGTTATTCCGCAGTTTCTGTGCCCGTCGAAGTGGTATTTTCCTTCTTCTGGAAAATATTCGAGTGTTTCTGTCTTGTTTTCTTTTATTGCTTTTATGAGTTCTGCATAGCTTAACTCTTTCATTTCGAATATGGTTGCTTCTCGTCCTATTCTCCACGGCCAGTGTGAGTGGCTGTCTGAGAAGCTCAATAATGTTATGTTGTCAAGCTGTGATAATCTTCTGTTCATTCCAGGGTCTGAGGAAAGTCCTGTTTCTATTGCGTGGATGTGTTTTGTTTGTTCTTGGAAACATTCTTTTAGTGAGTTGAATCCTGACATGCTTCCGAATACAGAAAAATAAGGTGTCCAGGCGTGTGCTGGTATTATTTCTATGTCCGGGCTTATTTTTCTTAGTTCTTCTACGAATTGCGGGCAGGGTATTTTGAATATTGGTCTGCCGTCATAGTCTATTCTTCCTTTTTTTAGGAAGTATTCGACCATTTGGTCTGCGACTTCAAAACTGGGCGCTAGTACAACGTTGTGTATTCTTCTTCCTTTGCCGTCTTGTGTGTATATTAATGATATCTCGGTTTGCAGTATGAATGGAAAGCCTGTTTTTGTGAGAAATATTCCTTTTCCGTTGTTTAAAAGTTCTTTTTTTAGTTCTGGGAGCCATTTTGGGTGCTGTAAGTCTCCTGTTCCCAGCAGGTTTAACCCTTTTAGTTTGGCGTACTTTTCTAAATTCTGCAGTGTGATGTCTTTTGAGCACGCTCTTGAGTATCTGCTGTGTAGGTGCAGGTCTGCTGTTATGTTCATATTATCTTGTTTTTTCGTTATCTTTTTATACTTTTATGTGTGGCAGGATACTATGTCGTATAAAGAGCGTTTGTTTGATTTTTTGGTTTATGAGGTTGCTGCGTTTATTGCGCATTTTGTTTATTTTACAGGAATTGCGGGTTTGTTGCCTGTTATGCCTTTGTTTTTGACTCCTACAAAGATTTTTGCTGCTGAGAAGCTGATTTGGATTCCTTTGTTGTTGATTTCTTCGAGCTTTATTGTTTTATTTATCGCCACTCGTTCTCATATTCGGACTTTGCGTGCTTTGGGCTGGATGACTTTGATTCCTGGTCTGGCAGGTGTTGTTTTTTCTTTTGTTGGCGAGCGTCGCCTGATTATTTTTTTGGCAAAGCTTGGAAAGGTTGAGCATTTGATTGTTCACTGGATTGACGGGTATGTTCCCAGGATGTGGCTGTTGGCTGGCGTTTACATTATTATTGGTGTTGTTCTTGTTTGGCTTTCTTATCGATTAGAGAAATAATTGCTTTTCTTAGCTCGTCTATGCCTGTTTTTTCTTTTGCGCTGATTTCGATTGCGTGTTTGAATGTTGCTCCTGTGTCTGCCTTGTTTGCCACAATTATCATTGGTTGTTCGAATTCTTTTTTGATTTCGTTTAATAGGTTGTTTTGTTCTGGTATTGTGTACCCGCAGGTTTCTGTTGGGTCTATTATGAATATTATTATTGTTGCAAGGTGTTTTAGTGCTAGTATGGCTTGTTTTTCTATCGGATTTCTTTTTTCTAGTGGCCTGTCTAATAGTCCTGGCGTGTCTATGTATTGGTTTCCTTCTGCATCATACCCTAAATTGAGTTTTGTTGTTGTGAATGGGTAGCTTGCGACTTCTGGTTTGCTTCCGGTTAGTACTGCTAATAGCGTGCTTTTTCCTACGTTTGGCGCTCCTGTTATTACTATCGTGTTTACTCTGGTTTTCAGGGAGGGGTATCCTTTCATTGTTTTTCTGCATTGCTCTAAATATTCCAGGTTTTCCTTGATTTGTTTCATTACTGAGCTTGTTCGTCCTGTGAATGCTGTTCTTAGTTTGTTGTATTGGTCCAGTCTTGTTGTTAGCGAGATTTCTTTTGTGTATTTGTGGAGTAATCCGGTGATTTGTTTTTTTGCCCAGTTTATCGCTCCAAGGCTTTGTTTTAGCATGACGTAATCCAGTGTGCATTTGATTAGTTCCTGGTAAAAGGGCGCTAGTTGGTCTATTGATGGGAATGATTTTCCTATCGCGTCAAGGGTGTTTATGATTGTTTTTCCGTATGTTTCCATTCTTGCTGATTCTATTCTTTTGCTTCGTATTGCTTTGTTCCTGCTGGTCGTGTCCTTTCTTGCTTGTCCTGCTGCTCTTTTTCCGTTGTTGAAAGCTATGTCTAGGTATTTCTGGTAGTCTTCTACTTTTCCTAGTCCTTGCAGGTTCATGCTTAAATGAAGTCTATTGTGCGTTTTTAAATCTATGCTGTTTTGCAGAAAACTTTAAATATTACTTTGTATTACTTTGTAATACTATGGAGACTTTGTGCATTAAGGTTGAGGACGAGTTGCTTGACAGAATCAATGTGAGCATGAAAAAGTCAGGGTATAGTACAAAGACTGAGTTCATTAGGGAAGCCATTAGGGAAAAGCTTGATGATGACGAGAAAGAGATGTTGGTTCGTGAGTTCTTGAAGTTTAGGGGTAAAGGCAAAGCCACGACGGATGAAGATAGAAAAAGAACAAAGGAGAAGGTAAGTAAGGAGTTTTTGGAAGAGCTTGAGAGAAGATTCAACTGATTTATGGCTTCATCGCAGTTATTATATCTGAAAGTTGATTGAAATAATGAATATCTCGAGTCACTAGAAAGGCTTTATGATTTCTGGCCTGGATTGCATTGAGACAGTCAACAAAAGGAAGGTTTCTTTCTTTTGACAGACGTCTGGCCTCTCGATAATCCTCTTTTGTTATCTCTATTTTTGTCAATATTTTATTTGTAAACAAGAGATTTAACATATCATTTATTTCAGGGTCATAGTAACCTTTTCTCAATTCCCAGATAAGCGCCTCTGAAAAAAGGATATAATCTTGATTCTTTATTATTTTTATGAATAATGCTGTTGCGCTTTTTCCAATAGGCAAATCTGCTTTGTTTTTGCGATTCTCATAGAAATCTCTCCAGATGCAGGTATCGAGCAGGTATTTTGTCATGAAGGTTGCCCTGCACGCCTGCGCGAGCACCTTTTGCAGGTCGTGCAAGGCTGTTTTTATTGTATGGAAACCTTCTTAATGTGCCTGTCGTCTTAGAAGCTGGAATTGTTTCTGGTTTTGTTGCAATCTTTCCAGGAATTTGCTTGATTTCTGGAATTAGTTATTTTAAACAAAGTTTTTTAAGTTTGAAAGTTATTTTGCATGCATGAAAGTCTTGTTTGTTTGTAATATGAATCAGTGCAGGAGTCCTACTGCTGAGGAATTGTTTAGTTCTAAATTCAAGACTAAGTCTGCTGGTTTGTATGGTGGCAGGATTGTGGCTAAAAAGGATTTGTCTTGGGCAGATGTTATTGCAGTTATGGAGCCTGAACAGCGTGTTGAGCTGGTTAATCGTTTTCCTGATGAATGTTTGAGGAAAAAACTGGTTTGTTTGAATGTGCCGGATATTTACAAGTATAATGATCCTGCGCTTGTTGAATTGTTGAAGATGAAAGAGGAGGAATTAGTTTAGCCATTCTTCAAACTGCTTTCTTGCTGCTTCTTTTGTCTTGAAAATTTTTGTTTCTGCTATAAGCAGTTCAGGCATTCTTCGTGTTACTTTGTACTTCTTTCCTTGTTCATCTTCAAGTTCTGATATTGTTACTTCCCATTTCATGAATGAATAGAAATAATCCTTCTTAATGTGCCTGTCGTCTTAGAAGCTGGAATTGTTTCTGGTTTTGTTGCAATCTTTCCAGGAATTTGCTTGATTTCTGGAATTAGTTTTTTATCGTTCTTATTACTGCTTTGTTGCTTGATGCTACTCTTGTGTTGCCTATGTAAACGTCATAGTATGCTGTGTAGTCTTTTGCTGCCATTGCTCCTATGTATTCGTCGTACTGGTATCCTTTTGCAAAGCTGACCCAGTTTTCTCTGTATATGACAGGCACTGTTTCGCATGCTGGTGCTGCGGGCATGTTTGAGAATTCTGCGCAGAGTATTACTTTGATGTGTGTTGTCGGGTCTATTGGGTATGGTCCGAAGCTTCCTGCGAATGTTTTGATGTCATTTTTTTTGACTGGTATGTAGTTTAGTCCTTCTTGGTATGCTGTTGTGCCTGGGACTCTTATCGCGTTTACCCAGAAGTTGACTTCTTGTGGGTAGACTATTTCTGCTGGTATTCCTGCTCGTGGAAGCTCTTCTGTTTCGTCTGCTTTTGGTGTTGGAAGAGGTGTTATTATTTCCGGTGCTCTTGGTGTTGGTTCTCCTCGGTCCACTGCTGCGGGTTGTTGTACTGGGATTGTTATTGTTGCTGGTGGTTTTACTGCAGTGTAGACTAATAGTGCTATTATTATGATCATTAGGGTTGCGATTATTAGGTTTTTTGCCATTTTATCACCTTTTTGACCATGTTGCAATTATGATGTGAAGTCTTGCGAATGCAAGTGCTGGTATTGTGAGTATGACGATGATTCCGAGTGATAGTAAGGGGTTTGTTTTGATAAAGTAGATTGGGATTGCGAAAACGATTGCTGTGAGTATGAGGTTGAATATGAAGGCAGGAATGATTGTTCTTGCATGTTTTACTCCTAATATGAATGTGTTTTTAAATGTTTGTTGTGAGGGTATTAGTGAGAAGCTTGTTTGCATGAAGTATATTATTGCCAAAAGCAGTGCTATTGAGATTATTGTTGATGTTGTCGTTAGTGTTTGCATCACTGTCATTCCTTGTGTTGTTGTGTAGGTGATGAATAATATTGTCAGAATTATTGCCCAGAAGAGGCTTAGTATTGTGAATTTGAGGTAGGTTGTTGTTATTGGCATTTTGGGATAGATTGTTTTTAGTGATAAATGCCATATTGGTCCTCTGTAGATTATCCATGCCGCGAATGCGCTTAGGAAGAAGTATGCGATGTACTTTAGCAGGTCGTGGAATGCGTTTATGAATTCTTCATTTTGCAGGAGGATTGTTTCTGCATTGAGCATTTCTTCTTCAGGCAGTTGTTCCATTGTTGTTGACATTTCCATTGCCGCTCGTGTTGCCGCGTCCATGCTTGGCTCGAAATAGATGAATTGCAGGACGATTATTGTTGCAAAGAACAAGATTTCAACTAGCATTGTTAGAAGTAGGTATTTCTTGTTGGTTTTGAATGCCTGAAAGGCTTTGGAGAGTGTTGTAGAGAGTGTCATTTTTCAGTCAGGACCTGATATTTTTCTTGTATTTATCTATTTTTCCATCGTCTGCATTTTTGAGGTTAGTCATCAGGAACCTCGTAAAATCTTGCTGATGTTTTTGAAGAAGAATGAGGCATTATTCAGTGACTCCTGGGCTGGTTCTTTATTTGCTTGAGGCAGTTTCTGATAAGTGAATTCTCCGCGTTTTCTTTTTTCTGAGGAAAAAATGCCGAGCAGGGCGTCAGCGCGGACAATCATTTTTTTGTAAATATTCAGGAGGTCAATATCCAGTTTTCCAGTATTTACCAGATATTTTTCAAAAGCCTCCAGTGTTTTCTTATGTATTTCTGGTGCTTCTGTTTTAATCCCCTCGCGCCAGAGAATGGATTTTGCGGCATAGAATATGCAGTAATACGCATGGCTTATGGTGGCGCTGTAAAAAGTAAATTGGCGTTCGAGTTTAAACTCTTCTTTCTGTAATTGCATGTTTTGTGATATCTCTAAAAGTATTTGTGCAGTTATAATTTCATTTTCCGCTCTGAGGAGATGTAATTCAGCTGATGGGTCCATGTTCTTTTGCGATGAGATTATAATATTGTATTGCTCCGTAATAGATTATGTTTTTTCTATATATCTCTTTTCCAAGATTTTCTTCAGGAGATTCGAGCATTTCAAGGAATTCGCTTCTTGTAAAAACATGATAATCCAGGTTTATAACTTCTCTTCTTTTGATTGTTTCCAGGAAAGGTGTTACCTCTTTCTTTGATTGTTCAGATTCAACAATTATGGCAACATCGAGATCGGATTTTTCTGTTGCTTTGTTTTTGGCATAACCTCCAAATACCAGCAGTATGAAGAATTCCGTATTTCGAAAAATCCTGTTTTGTATGTCGCTCAGGATTTTTTTGGGAAGTTTTTTGTTATTTTGGACTTCAAGTTCGTTAATGAGGTTCAGATAGGACTTCGTTAAATTGTTATTCTTTAGAGAATAGGTTGAAATGTCTCCGACTCTCTGAACTTCGAGAATATTTTGTTTTTTAAATTCTTTAAGAGCAATTTGGACGATATTGTTTGATTTCTGCCTGCTGCGTTCTTTAATCTGCTTGAAAGTCAGTCTTGCAAAAATATCTGCGTTAAAAATACCCAATATGTGCACTTGTTGTTTCGTAAGCATTTTACCTATTTTTTGGTAACGTTTTACCTAATATTAGGTTTACTAATATAAAAACCTTTTGTTTTGCGCGCGTGTCAAAAGTATTTCTTGTTGGTTTTGAACGCCTGAAAGGCTTTGGAGAGTGTTGTTTTTATTTCCAGTCCAGCATCCCTTTGCCGAGAGGAGTGACTCCTGCTGGCGCGCATGGGTTCTTTTTGTCCATGTCGCTGTAAAGGTAATCATAGGTGTCCTGCATTTTTCTGACACCATTTTCCAGGTAGAATCTTGGTCCAAGGTATGTTCCCATTCCAGTATCTGCGAATGGCATCCAGTCGTCGTCCTGGCACACTATCAGCGGCTTGAATTCTTTGCAATCGCTTGAGCAGTATCCTTTTTCTTCATAGGTTACTTTGTCAGTGCAGTCACTGCCTGCCGTATTTTTGCAGAAATCATTAATGTTTTTTTCTCCATAGATTGTGCTTGTTGGCATTCCCAGTACTACCCATTGAACAAGGTTGGTTTTATCATTGTACGATATCCATTCATTTGGTCTGTGTATTGTTATCGGGAATC
>JBFYLW010000072.1:0-18819 GCA_041305185.1 Nanobdellota archaeon | reverse complement strand
CTGTCTGAGGATTTTATGGTTTATGAGGTAAGTACTGTTAAGACTGGTTCTTCAGGCAAATTTTTGTATTTTCGCCTGTTGAAGCAGGATGTTTCTAGTATTGAGGCTTTGAGGCGTCTTTCTGTTGTCTGGCATGTTCCTTTTGGTTCCTTGTCGTGCGCTGGAATTAAGGATAAGAAAGCGGTTTCAGAGCAGATTTGCAGTGTTTATGGTGTTGCTCGTGAGCGTATTGAACAGACGGTTTTGCAGAATATCAAAATCATTTTTCTTGGTTATGGTGATGAGCCTGTTCATCTTGGCCAGTTGGAAGGCAATAAGTTCAGGATTGTTGTGAGGAATCTTGATAACCTGCCAAAAATCGTTCCTAAATTCCGTAACTTGTTTGGCAATCAGCGTTTTAGCGTTAGTAATGCGGATATTGGCCGTCATATTGTCAGGCGTGAGTTTAAGGAGGCTGCCAGCTTGATTATTGGTTTATACCCTAAAATCCAGTTGCAGGGGTCTGATTATGTTGGTGCTTTGAGGCGTTTGCCTAGACGGTTGTTGCTTTTTTTCATTCATGCTTATCAGAGCTTGTTGTGGAATAAGGCTGCAATGCTGTCAAATGCTGATGTTCTTCCTATTGTTGGCTTTGGCACTGAAGTTAATGATGATGTTACCCGGCAGATTCTTGCTGATGAAAAGTTGAAACCTTCGGATTTTGTAATTCGCGAACTGCCTGAAGTTAGTGCTGAGGGTTCAGAGCGTGCTGTTTGGGTTGAGGTTAAGGATTTGAAAGTTGGAAGTCTTGAGCCAGATGAGTGTTTTCCTGGAAAAAATAAGGTTCAATTGGAATTTTTCCTTCCTAAAGGCTGTTATGCTACAGAATTTATTAGGCAAGCTCTTCAATGATTTTGCAAAGGTTTGCAAATATTTCTTTTATGCTTTTGCTGGCATCTACGGTATGAACTATTTTTCTTGGTTTGTAATATTCGATTAATGGTTCTGTTTCTTCGTGGTATGCTGTTAGTCTCTTTTTAATTGCTTCAGGCTTGTCGTCTTCTCTTTGGTATAGCTCTCCAGTGCATTTGTCGCATTTTCCCTGTTTTTTTGATGGGTTTTCTGTTCCATATACTGTTTTGCAGTTTTTGCAGGTTTTTCTGCCTGATAATCTTTTTAGTGCTTCTTCGTCTGTTAATTTTAATTCTATTACTCCGTCTATGTGTGTGATTTCATCCAGCGCTTCTGCTTGTCCTAATGTTCTTGGAAATCCGTCAAGTATGGCTCCTTCTTCGCCCGAGAGTTTTTCTTTTATCAGTTTGATTATTTGTTCGTCTGAGATGAGTTTTCCTTCTTTCATTTGCTGTTTTATCTTCTCGTCTGTTGTTTCCCTTAACAGGTCTCCTGTTGATACGTGTATAAGGTTATATTTCTCTTTCAGAAGTTGTGCTTGTGTTCCTTTTCCTGAGCCTTGTGCTCCTAATAGTATTATGTTCATCCAAGGTACTCCAGTATTTCTTTTGGCTCGACTTGTTTCTGCCAACTCTCATGTATTTTTTTCAGCATTGGTAGAAGTATTTTTTTCTCCTGCATCCATACGTCAAAAAATCTTTTTATTGTTTCAGCATCTGTTTTGTCTTCGCAGAGTATGTCTGTTTCCATTAATATTCTGTACTGTTCCATCATGTGTCTGAACACATCAATTATCTGTTTTTTCTCTCCATTTGTGAAGCATTTGCATTCATACATGTCTACTAGGCTGTTTGGGTCTGGGTTTATTATGTGTTCAAGAACCTCTATTAGCGGTTCTAGTTTTTCCGCTATTTTTCTTTTCACGTTTCTTAGTATGAATTCTGGTGTTTCTATTGTTGATAGTTCAAATTCCTTGTTGATTTTCTCAAAATCGGGCAGTATTGGGTGCTCTTTTTTGATTTGATTATAGGCTTCTTTTATCATATGTTTGTTGCTTTTGGAGGCGTATTTAAAGTTTACGGCAAAAAGCTTTTTATAGTGTTGTTTTGATGAACTTTGTTATCAAAGTTTGCCTCCGTAGCTTAGTAGCCATAGCGGCGGTTTTGTATGTTTTCCAGAAGAACCGCAGGTCGAGGGTGCAACTCCCTCCGGAGGCTTTTTTTCGCAGGGGGTTGAGAGGGGAGTTACGGTTGAGTTCTCCCTTAGTATAATTGCACAGCCCAAAATTAAAAGTCGAGGACTTGGAGGTTTATTGCTGTTCTGTGCCGGATTGTGATTTAGGATATTTTTCGTGTTTTATTTTGTTTTGATGCAGTAATCTATTATTTCTGTGGCGTTTTTTGTTACGTCTTTTACTTTTAAAGCGAGATTTCCTGTCTCAACACTTATTTTTGCGACGTTTATAGCCCCTTTGCCGAAGGAAAAAACTCCTTTTATTTTTGATAATAGTCCTACGGCAAGTACTGCTTCACCTGCTAAAACAGGCGGGAGAAAAAATGTAAAAAGTAAACCCATTCCGAGCATTCCAATTGAGGCAAATGCAAATGCAACTTTATGTTTATCGATGAATTTTTTCTCTGTACGCATTGCACTTAAGATTGTCCCAGTGGTTGCATTCCACGCATTAATTAATGCATTTGACTTTGGAATTATCTCTTCAAGAATCTCCTGCTCAATCTTTTGTTCATTTCTGAATTCCTGCAGGTATTTTATTAGTGCGTTTAAACTTCCGGTTTGGGAAAAATTTTCTTGTAGTTTGACCTGTTGGTCAAGACTTGCTTTAACAAGTGGTGTTCGTGTTAGCATTGTATTGTATATATCATTTAAGTTTATCATTTGTGTTTTTATCTGCGTTATTTGAGAATCCGTATTTTCCGTGTCTAACTGTTCAAGATATTTAAGTATTAAGGGCATATGTCTTTCATGTGTCATAACCTGTACTATTACATCGTAACTTCTCTGATCAGTGATATTCGCGTTGTAAGATGCATTCATTTCCGCAAATATTTGCTGCAAAACATTATTGATTTCATTTGAGCCTAAAGGTTCATTTACCAATTTTGTTAAAAATTCAAGTATTTTATTATGGCTGTAACTTTTTTTCTTAAGTGCATCAATACGAATGTCATTAACACGTCCGTATCTTTTTTTGAGTGTATCTATTCTTTCGTAAAGTTCAAGAATCTCGGGATTGCCTACCATATTATTATTGTTGTTGCTTATCTTAAAAATATTTGCTAGACTGTGTTGCTCTTGTCAAATTGTCAGTCGTACCAAAATATTAAAAACTGTATGGTTTTTATGCTTTTTATGAGCGAAAAAACTATTGTTTTGATATTTTTGATGGCTGTAGCAGCAATTGGGATGATTGCATTGTTATCGAATTATGGTAATACTGGTGCCGCGATAGTTCATCGTAACTGTCTTTGCAGTATTACTATGTATGATTATTATGGCAGTCCTATTGGTGTTATGAACCAGGAAGTGCGTGTGAGAAGTGGTGAGTCTTGGACTGATGATGCTTGTTCTATGCGTTGTGATGCCATGTTTGGTCGTGGTTACCGTGATAGGACTAGTGTTACCGGAGTAGCCATCTAAGTACGTACAATCGTACTTCCCTTACGTTATTCTTTTATTTCTCTTCTTCTTTTATGTTTTTTAAGAGGAAATCTATTATGAGGAAAGAACAGTGATTGGATGAGCACTGGTTGATGCGTGCGCCCCTCCCAGCTGCAACACGGGCCTCATGCTGAGCGCTTAGCTATATGCTCTGGCCCCTCCGCGTCACTGTTCTGATTTGAAGAGTTAGTATGTCGTGCCATCGTAGATGGCACTTGGGTGCTTTCGATCGAACCTTTTGCAAAGGTTTGGCGACCTGCTCTGGCCCCTCCGCGTCACTGTCTTTTTTTATAATACTTCGAGGAATGAGCGTGATAGAGGGGACTTCGGAGCGCTTCGTGACGAGTGTTTAGTTTCTAGCATGCTGCAAATATAAGAATAAAAATTTTAGAAATAAAAAATTAAACTTGCTTTTTCTTCTGGAATTCAGTGTACCCGCAGCCGCCGCAATACAATCTGTCTTCGTGTTGTGCCATGAAGAATCCTTGTCCGCATTTTGGGCAGCTTTTGTTTTTTCTTTCCAGTTTGTCGCCTTTCTTTTCGTATAATTTCCACGCGCCTTTTTTGGGCGGTCCTTTTGGTGTTTTTTTTGCTTCTGCCATGTTCTCACTTCTTTGCAGGCGGTGCAGCTGGTGCTGCTCCTGGTTCTGCTTTCTTTTCTTTCTTCTTTGGCTCTATTTTGTCAAAGTGTTCTTTTGTTTCGTAAACGTGTGCTTCGAATGTTGCTTTCGTTCCGCCGAATGCTCCGATGATGTGTTTTATTGCAACTAGTTCTGTTTGTACTCCTAGTTTTTTGGCGAGTTCTTCCTGTAGTTGTTTGTTGCTTGGTGTTGCTCCTGTGAATGCAATGTCTCCTGTGAGCTCTTTTCTGTGGAGCAGCGGGTTTGTTTTTTCTTTTATTGTTAGTTCCATTTATGTCACCTTGATTGCGTATTCTCCTTCTTTGTCTACGCCTATTTTTTTGGCTATTTCACTATTTTTGCCATCTACTATGAATATGCGTCCTTTCCAGTTTGTTACGGTTTGGGTTGTCTTGCAGTTCGGGCATTCGTCTCCTTCTATGAACATTTTGCATTTTTTGCACGCTTTTTTCTTGCTCATTATTTTTTCTCCTTCTTTGTTTTTTTCTCTTCTTTCTTTTCAGTTTTTTCTATAGCGGGTGCTGGTGTTTCTTCAGTTGTTATCCATTCTAGTTTTCCCAGTCCTGGCTGTCTCATTGTTAATCCGATTTTTGGATTGGTTACGTCTTTGAATGATACTGCTATGACTCTTGCTCTGCACGCATCTCCTATTCTTAGTGTTCTTTTTGAGTCTCTTCCGCTTAATGTTTTGTCTTTTGCAAAGCTTACAAAGTCGTCCATTGTTTGTGAGATGTGTATCATGCCGTCTATTGGTCCGAGAGTTATAAAGGCGCCGAAGTCTGCTATGTCTTTTATCTTTCCTGGTATGATTTCCTGCAGTTCTGGCTGGAATACGAGCAGTTCGAATGTCGTGTCGTAGTAGCTTGCTCCATCTCCGGGTATTATTATTCCTTCTCCTATTTCTTTGACGTTTGCTACATCTATGACTACTCCCAGGTTTGGGTCTATCATGCCGTCATACTTTTGCTTTACCGCTTTGAGTACTGCTTCGCTTACGTCGAATGCGAAGAATCTTGGCGGTACTCTTATGTGATCGTTTACTTCTGTTTTGTAAAACATCTTGTTTGCCTCAATAACAGCAGCCAGAGAAGCTCTGTTATCTCATCTATGACGAAAAACCAAGGGAGTATTTAAAAAGCTTTCTGCTATTCTCGTCATTGTGAGGGTGTACGTAGGGCATTCGGGCAGTTTTGATTTTAGGAAAGAGCTTTATGAGCCGTTGAAAAGATTGTCTTTTGAGTTTGTTTTTCCGCATGAGAAGGCTGGTGAGCCTTTTAATTCTAAAGAGGTGTTGAAGTCGTGCAGGCTGATGATTGCTGAAGTTTCTTATCCTTCTACTGGTTTGGGGATTGAGATTGGCTGGGCAGACATGTATGGTGTCCCAATTGTTTTTATTCATAAGAAGGGCGTTAAAGTTTCAGATGCTCTGAAAGTAATCGGCAAAGATTTTATTGAATATTCTTCTGATGAAGAACTAATTGCGGGGATTCGTAAATTTATGCATTAACAATTCCCAGCCTGTTTTTTCCTCTGATTATTACTACATCTTGTTTTTTCTTCTTTAACTGTTGTTTTAGTGCCTTGTCCATTGTTGCTACAATGTGATTCTCGTCTGCCATTTGAACCAGTAGTTTGTCTGTGTGTCCTCCTTCTGTTGGTATTACTGTTACTCTTTTTGTCATTAGTATTGTTCTTGCTAGTTTTGCTGCTTGTCCTTCTTTTTTGCCTCGTGCTACTATGTCGTCTATTTCGTCCATTGTCCTGTCCAATATTGCCACTTCAAAGGAGAAGTCCAGTATTCTTGTCAGTTCTGTCTGTATATCTATTTTGTTTCTGGCGCATTCTACTAGAAAGTTAGTGTCGAGCAGTATGGTTTTCAAGGTTTGCCACCCAGTTTGTGATTGCTGATAATATTATGCTGTATAATATGAATGCAAAGGTCATGTCTACTATTGTTGCCATTCCTTCTAGGTTGTATACTGCGAGGACAAACACTACTGCCGCGGTTGCTATTCCTTTTGGAGCGTTTAATGCCAAATATACTGCGTCTTTTGCATTTTTGACGCTTAGCCAGCTTCCTGCAAATCTTATTGCAGTGTATGCTGCGAATAGTATTCCCGAGGTTATTAAGAATTCTTTTGTGTATGGTATTTTGATTATTATTCCTGTGAGCATGAATATTAGAATGTAGAGTGCTTTTGTGAGTACGCTTTCAATTTCCAGTAGTGTTATTTTTTCTTTGACATATACGTTTCCGAAGAACAGTCCCAGGGCAGTTACTGCCAGCACTCCTGATCCTCCTAAGTTTTCAGCGAGTACGTATGATAGTAATGCTGCTATGATTACTGCTAATGGTGAGTATACTTCTGTATAGACTCGTTGTACTACTTTGAAGAGCACGAGTCCTACAAATACTCCTGCTCCTATTCCTACTATGAATTTCATTAGGAATGGCATGGCTTGTTCTATTATTTCTGCCATTGCTGTTGTTTTGATGTTTTGTGATAGGTCTAATACCAGGAACGGCAGTATTACTGTGAGTGGTGTGTTAAATATGCTTTCTAGTTTTAGCAGGGTCAAATCTTTTGTTTTTCCTTGTATTGCAAGCATTGTTTCTGACGATGTTCCAGTCATTAATGCTGCGAATAGGAGGCTTGTCCAGAATGGTAAGTTTAGTATGTATTTTGATGCTATTGTGAAAAATATTAGTATGAATATTGTGTTTATGAATGTTAGATTGACTGCTTTGAGGCTGAACGTGTCCAGTTCTCTTAATCTTAATCTTGCTGTGCTGTCAAATACTATCATTGCCAGCGCCAGTATTGCTACGCTGCTGAGGAATAGTGTGGGGAATTGTATCAATGCTTGGTTTTTGTATTCTATGCTTCCAAAGAACATGCCTGCTAATATTAGCAGTAATACATCAGGTATTTTGAGTTTGTTGCCAATCCATGAGCATATTATGCCGACAAACAATAGAACTGCGATTGCTGTTATTATGATTAATGCTTCTTGCATTTAAAAAAAGAAATTATAAGCGTATTTAAATGTTTATTACTACTGTGCGTTTATGTTTACTCGTTGTATTTTCCGTAAAAGCTTTCAAGCTCGCTTTCGTAGCAGCATCCGCACCATCTGCCTTTCTTTGAAGGCTCGTTTATTTCGCTTTTGAATATGTCTGATTTAGGCACGATTATTGTGGTGCAGTGTTTTCCTTCATCCGTCGTCTTGAGTAGTTCTTCAAGCTCTTTTTCGAGTTCTGCCTCTAATTTTTGCTCTTTTTCCATTTTTAGTCACCTCCTTGCCATGAGGTATATGCTGCAGAATATAATAAGTTTTGTTGATGATTTTTCTACAACACTAAGTTTTTACTAACCTTTTTAAAGAATCATTCTTTTCTTTGTCGCATGCGTTACAAGCCTATTTTCCAGTCTGTCCTGAAAGATGTTGTTCCTTCTGAAGAGGAGCGTGATAAAGTTTTGGCCGAGGTTAAGAGTTTTATGTCTTCTTTTAATGGTCAGCTTGTGCGTGTTTGCAGCGATGCCAGAGCTTTTCTGGGAGGTAGTTTTGCTAAAGACACGTGGCTTTCTGGTGATTATGATGTTGACATCTTTGTGAAGTTCAGTTTCGCTCAGCATAATCAGAATCTCAGTGATTTGCTCGAAAAGGCTTTGAAACTGTGGTCTTCTGAGCGCATTCATGGTAGTCGTGATTATTTTTGGGTCAGGAACAGCATTAAGTACGAGCTTGTTCCTGTTTTAGATATCAAGAAAGCTGATCAGGCTGAGAACGTGACTGACTTCTCGCCTTGGCACGTTGCCTGGGTTAACAAGAATGGTAAAAATTTGAAGGATGATATTCGTTTGGCTAAGAAGTTTTGCAAGGCCAATCATTGTTATGGTGCTGAGAGTTACATTCGTGGTTTTTCAGGCCATGTTTTGGATATCTTGATTATTTATTACGGGGGTTTTCTTCCTCTTCTTAAGGCTGCGAGAAACTGGAAGCCTAAAATTATTCTTGATTACAACAACATCTACAAAGGTAAAGCTCTTCTGATGTTGAACAGGTCTAAGACAGAAGGTCCTCTTGTTCTTGTTGATCCTGTTCAGCCTGGTAGGAATGCTGCTGCTGCTTTGACGCAGGAGAATCTTGACAGGTTTGTTGTTGCCGCAGGAAAGTTCCTTAAGAAGCCTTCTGCTGTTTTTTTCATGGAGAAGCCTGTTGATTTTGCGAAGATGAAGGGTTATCTGATTAAAATCTCAGTTGAAACATTGCCTGATAAGGAGGATGTTGCCGGCACAAAGTTTGTGCGCGCTTTTGAGCATGTTCGTGACCAGCTGTCAGAATTTCAGATAAAGGATTCTGGATGGTTGTGGGACAAAAAATCAAGCGGCACCTGGTGGTTTTTGTTTGGCAAAAAACAGCTTTCTGCTGATATGGACTGGATGGGTCCGCCGGTGAAGATTTCTGATGCAGTTAAAAAGTTTAAGAAAATTTATAAGAAGACATTTGTTAAAAAAGGACGGGTTTATGCGAAGGTAAAAAGACCTGAGACTGTTCCTGAACAGGTGTTGAAGCGGGTTTTGAATGAAGACTATGTTAAATCGAGGGTGAAGAGTGCAAGATGAATGCTTTGTTGTGGGCTGTTTTGCTGAGTATGAGTCCTGTTTTTGAGTTAAGGGCAGGTCTGCCTGTTGCTGTTGCCGCGGGTGTTCATCCTTGGCTTGCTTATATTGTTTGTGTTGGCGCTAATATTTTGGTTTTTCCTGTTGCTTACTTTTTTTTGGAGGTTATTCATCATCGTTTGTTGCACGTGAATTCTTACCAGTGTGCTTTTGACAAATTTATGGAGCGCACAAGGAGAAAAGTCAGTCCTTATGTTGATAAGTATGGCCTGTTTGGTCTGGCAGTATTTGTTGCAATTCCTATTCCAGGTACTGGTGTTTGGACTGCTTCTCTTGCTGCCTGGTTTTTTGGTATGTCTTGGTGGAAATCTTTTATTGCTGTTTTAATTGGTGTTGCCGTTGCTGGTGCTATCATGCTTGGAGCTCTTCTTGGTGGCATTAAGCTGGTTGGCTGGGTTATTGCTTAATGTATATTTCTCATCACCAATAACGTTTTATTTATGCTTTTTTAGGCATTTGTTATGCATGCTTTTGACGCTATTATCCCTTTTTTGTCCAAACGTATGGAAAAGCAAGGTAGTGCTATCCTTTTTGGTTCTCATGAGCGTATTCCGATAAAAAAGGAATCTTTTCAGCCTGTTGTTCCTGTTGTTGCCAGGCTGGTTTTTGTTGATAGTGGTTGTGGTTGTATTTTGAGTGGTCCTGACGTTTGTGTTGAGTTTGTCAGGCTCTATGCTTGTTTTTATGATAATAATGTTCGCGTTGACCGTGAATTGAATGAGTTTTTTTTGGTTGTTCTTGCTTTGCAAAAGGGTCTTGATTTGGCTTATGAGGTTGTTTTGTTTGATTCTGGTGGTGTTGAGAAGGAAAAGTTTTCTTTTGATGCTAATGATCCTGTGTTGTGTTTTGGTGGCAGGCGTGCTGAGCCGTCTGCTGTTGCCAGTCATGTGAGAAAACTGCTTGAGCTTCGTTTTGTGGAGGAATTATGCGGCAAATCAAATTCTGGGGATATTATTGTTCGTGATGGTGATTTGGAGGCGAGGGGGGAGGCGATGGAGCTGGTTTTGCGTTCTTTGCGCGTTAGTGCTCAGAAGAGGGGTGTTGTTGTTCTTGGCTTGTCTAAGACTTCCAGGTTGTGTACTGATTTGGGTGCTAGTGCTCTTGTGGTTTTGCGCAATATTGCTCCTGTTGGTTCTTGGTCTTATTATGCTGGTGGTGCTTTGGCTTTTGTTAAGCTTCATCCTGGTTCAAAATATGTTTTCCGTTGTGATGTTATGCCTTTTGACCGTGATTTGTTGCCTAAGGCTTGGTCTGCATTGTCTGCTAATTCTGCTGATCCTGCTTTTCTTGGTTATCCTTATGGTTTGATGGATGCTGATAAGTTTGCTCAGGTTGCTAAGGATGAGCTTTCCCAGTTGCGTGCCCGTTTTGCTGTTATGTCTAAGGAAATGTTTAGTTCTGTTGAGGCTTCATTGGATGCTCACAACTTGCTTAACTCTTTTTGAGTAATTACACAACTTTTTATCTGCTATTCAGATTATCGTCGATAATGAGGAGGTAATCTATATGGATGCAAAAATGAGACATTGGGCTTTTTTGATTGGTGTGGCTTTGGCAATTATTGCAGGTTTTGTGCCGGAGTTGAAAATTCCGACAGTAAGCTGGATTTTGGTGCTGTTGGGTTTGATTGTTGGGCTGCTGAACATTACTTCAAAGGAAGTTCAGGAATTCCTTATTGCAGCAGTGACTTTGGTTATTGCCGCTAATGCAGCTTCTGCAGTGAATCTTGGCATGACGATGACGGCTATATTGGAAAACGTTGTTAAGTTTGTTTTTCCTGCCGCTTTCGTTGTTGCTTTGAAGGCTGTCTGGCAGCTGGCAAGCGATTAATCGTAAGTTTTTTATATTATTTTTTTATTCTTTTTCTCTAATATTGAGTGAGGTGAAGATTCAAAAGCTTGATCGGTATTTTGCGACATTGTGAGTGTGAGAGAAGAGTCTTTAACCTGTTTGCGAGAGCAAACAGCGATGGACTGCTTCTCGAACACGAACAAGGAGCAATTTGATCAAACTTTCTGAAAGTTTGATGAATTACGATAGAAGACACATAGAAGCGCTGAAAAAGAGGCACCACGTGCATTATTTTCCTTATTTGAAGCTGTTTATAGTTTTGGCATCGTTAATGTTTATTCTGAGCATTTTGCTGCGTTAGAAAAACTGATATTTTGAATATGTATACCGCAATATTTAAATACCTTCTTTCAAATTTTTAATTTGAAAAAGAGGTGGGGTATTATGGATAGGTCTAAATCATTTATTCTTTGGTTTAATGAGTTGGGTATTCAGGATATTCCTTTGGTCGGAGGCAAGAATGCTTCTCTTGGAGAGATGTACCAGAGTCTGGCTAAGAAAGGGGTGAAGGTTCCTAACGGTTTTGCCATTACTGCTCATGCTTATCGTTATGTTTTGGAGAAATCTGGTGCTATGAATGCTTTGAAGTCTGCTTTGCGTGGTTTGAATGTGAAGAATGTTACTGCTTTGGCAGAGGCTGGCAGGAAAGCCCGTGACATCATTATGCATTGTGAGTTCCCTTCTGATTTGCAGGTCGAGATTGCACAGGCTTATCATAAATTATCTCATGAATATCGTTCTGAAAATACTGATGTTGCTGTTCGTTCTTCTGCTACTGCTGAGGATCTTCCTGAGGCGAGTTTTGCGGGCCAGCAGGAGACTTATCTTAATGTTCGTGGCGTTCATGAGTTGATGGATTCTTGCAAGCGTTGTCTTGCTTCTTTGTTTACAAATCGTGCGATTGCTTATCGTGCAGAGCACAAGTTTGACCATTTTAAGGTCTATTTGTCTATTGGTGTTCAGAAGATGGTTCGTTCTGACCGTGCTTGTGCGGGTGTCATGTTCACTTTGGATACTGAAACCGGTTTTCCTAATGTTGTCTTTATTACTGGAAGCTATGGTCTTGGAGAGAATGTTGTGCAGGGTGCTGTTAATCCTGACGAGTTTTATGTTTTCAAGCCGACTCTTAAGCAGGGATTTAAGCCTTTGATTGAGAAGCGTATTGGTGAAAAAGCAACAAAAATAGTTTACGCTGATGAGGGTACTCGTCCTATTAAGAAGATTGATACTCCTGTGGATGACAGGAAAATGTTCTGTTTGAGTGATGAGGAAGTTCTTACTTTGGCTGAGTGGGGTATGACTATTGAGGATCATTACAGTCAGAAGAGAGGCAAATGGTGTCCTATGGACATTGAGTGGGCTAAGGATGGTGAGTCTCATGATTTGTTCATTGTGCAGGCTCGTCCGGAAACAGTTCAATCTCTGAAGAACCGCAACATTATTGAGGAATATAAGTTGTTGCAAAAGGGTAGGGCGTTGGCTGTAGGAAAGTCTGTTGGTAGCAAGATTTCTCAGGGTCCTGCTCATGTCATCAAGGATGTTAAGGAGATTTTTGATTTCAGGCCTGGTGAGGTGTTGATTACAGAGATGACTGACCCTGACTGGGTTCCTATTATGCGCATAGCTTCTGCTATTGTTACTAATCGTGGTGGCAGGACTTCACACGCCGCTATTGTTAGCCGTGAGCTTGGCTTGCCTTGTATTGTTGGCACTAATAATGCAACTCATAATATTAAGAATGGGCAGAAGGTTACTGTTAGTTGTGCGGAGAGTGAGCATGGTACTGTTTATGAGGGTTATTTGAAGTTCAAGATTGACAAAATTGATGTTCAGAAGATGCCTCGTCCTAAAACTAAGGTTATGATGAATATAGGTGATCCTGATAAGGCTTTTGATCTTTCTTTCCTGCCTAATGATGGGGTTGGTCTTGCGCGTGAAGAATTCATAGTTAACGAATTCATTAAGATTCATCCTATGGCATTGATTAATTTTGATAAAGTGCTGGATGTGGAAACCAAAAAGAGGATTGAGGAGTTGACTGTTGGTTACAAGGACAAAAAAAAGTTTTTTGTTGATAAGCTTGCAATGGGTGTTGGTATGCTTGCTTCTGCTTTCTATCCTAAGGATGTTATTTTGCGTTTTTCTGACTTTAAGACTAATGAGTATGTTAATTTGATTGGTGGGAAATATTTTGAGCCTCATGAGGAAAATCCTATGATTGGCTGGCGTGGTGCATCAAGGTATTACAAGCCTGGCTACAAGGCTGGTTTTGCTCTTGAGTGTGAGGCCATCAAGAAAGTTCGTGAGGAGTTTGGCTTGACTAACTTGAAGGTTATGATTCCTGTTTGCAGGACTCCTGATGAGGGCAGGAAGGTTCTTGCCGTTATGAAGGAAAACGGTTTGCCTCAGGGAAAGAATGATCTTCAGGTCTATGTTATGTGTGAGATTCCGAGCAATGTTATACTGGCTGATGAGTTTTGTGATATTTTTGACGGTTTCAGCATTGGCAGCAATGATTTGACTCAGATGACTTTGGGTGTTGATAGGGATAGCGAGCTTGTTGCAGATATTTATGATGAGCGTAATGAGGCTGTTAAGCGTATGGTTGAGCATGTTATCAGCATTGCAAAGGAGCGCAAGCGGAAGATTGGTATTTGCGGTGATGCGCCTTCGACTTATCCTGAGTTTGCTGAGTTTTTGGTGGACTGCGGTATTGACAGTATTAGTTTGAGTCCTGATGCTATTGTCAAGACGAGGATGATTATTGCTGAGCATGAGCGGAAGAGGCGAAAATGAATGAATTAAATCAATTGTTTGAGCGGGAGGAAAAAATTCAGGAGACTGTTCGTGAGATTTCTCATGGTCTGCTTGATCTGAGTGATTATTCCATTATTAGAAGTCCTATTGAGCTGGCCGAAGCAGAGATTGTTGGAAAGAAAATACGAAATGCGTGTGATAAGGTCAGTGAAGATGTTCATCTTGCTAGGCAAAAGCTTGGTGATTTCATGACGCATAATACTAAGATTAAGTTCAAGAAAGGTGAGCGTTATTTGCATGAGATGGAGAACGAGCTTTCTTTGATTCATGGCGATTTGGATGCGATAGGAAGGATTGCTGAGAACTTCTATAAATCTGATAATAGGGCTGCTGCTTTTGAGAATTTGAATACTCACTATTCTGAGCTGGTCAAGCATGTTACTTCCTTGATTGTTGAGGAATCAAATCTTAAGCAGCTTTCTTAAATTTGGGTAGTAACAAACATTTATAAGGAAAAGGATTGAATTATTTTCTATATGTCGGAAATCCAGTGTGATGAAACCAGCGGCGTCTTGCATATGTTCAATATGCATTGTATTTCTGTTGTTCAAGAATCATGGGGTGATTTTTGATATGGTATCTAGAGGACGTCCTGTCAAGTCTGAAATCAGGCAGAATGTTATAGAGATTTTGAACGTTATAGGTTCTGCTTATGGTTATCAGATTCATAAATATTATAATGAGCTTTTCCCGTCGTGCACAAGAGAAAATATTTATTATAATCTTAGAAAGGGTGTCAAGCTGGGCGAGTTTGAACTGGCAGAGGTTAAGCTTGAGAAAGGCGCTTATAGTTGGGGTAATGTTGTTGAGAAGAAGTATTACAAGCTTGGTACTAAGGCTGTTCCAAGGAATGACGCTAAGGTTAAGGATTTCTTTGATAAGTTGAAGCCGAGAAAATCTTAGTCTGTTTCTTCAATGCTTTGCATAATCAGTAGGTCCTGAGTAGTTAATTTTTCTCCTTTTTTGAATTTTTCTTGAACTTCTTGTTGTAATTCTGATAGTTTTCTTTTCTTTTGTTCAGTAGTTTTCAATTTTTCTTCTTTTATTTCTTCTCCTATTTTTTGTTTGAGTTCTGCGAATTGTTTTAACTTCTCGTCTAAGGAGGGTATTTTATCTTCAATTTCTTTCTTTTTGATCTCTATCTGGCTGTTCATTTCGTCTTCTTGTTTTTTCCATTCGTCAACTTTTTTGCTTATCTCGGTAAGTTTTTCATGTTTTTCCTGTGAGTCTTTTGCTTTTTGTTGTATTTTTTCATGAAGCTCATCTGCTTCTCTTTTGAGTTTGTCTATTTCCTTGCTCAAATCTCTTGCTTCTCCCCACGCACCTGATACTGCTTCTGCCTCTTTGAGTCTTTTCTTCATTGCATTTATGATTTTCATTAGTTTTTGTTCTTTGTCGAAGCTTAACCCTTCTGTTTCTATTTTGTATTCCATTCTTTCTATTTCGTGTTTTAGTTTTCCCGGGTTTTCTTTTACTCCGTGTTTGACTTCGGTTTGTTTTTTCTCTCCGTATATCTTCTTGAAAGCATCGATTTTTTCTTTTATTGCTGCTGCTAGTTTTGTTCTTTCTTCTTTTGCTTGTTTAACATCGTTTGTGAGATTGTTTCTTTCTTCTCTGAGTTTTTTTATTTCTTTGATAGAAGTCGCGATTTGTCTGCCGAGGTTTTTTCGGTCATCAAATATTTTTTCTTTTTGTTCGTCTGTCTGGTTTAAACTGTTTCTTATTTCTTTGATGTCTTTTTGAAGCGCATCAATTTGTACTTTTATCTGCTGTTTCTCTTGCGGTGTAAGCATTCAGGTTCCCCCGGCTATTAAAGTTAAACATAAAAAAATAATTTTTAGCCGAAGAGCGCACTTAATCCGGCAGCTGCCTGTTCTTCAGACTTTTTCTCGTCTTCCGCCGTTTTTTTCTTTTCTTCTTTCTTTTCTGCTGGCGCTGCTCCTGCTGCAGGTGCTGCAACCGCTACTGGTGCTGCTGCCTTTTTCATGGCTTCGTCGATGTTTACGCCTGTCAGGCTTGCAACGAGTGCTTTGATTTTTGCATCGTCTGCTTTGACTCCTGCTGCTTCCAGTACTTTTTTGACGTTTGCTTCTTCGACTTTTTGCCCTGCTTTGTGGAGGAGCAATGCCGCGTATATGTATTCCATGTTATGTACCTCCGTTAATCATTATTGAACGTGAATGCCTCAAAAATGCTTGCGCATTTTTGATGGGATGGAAACTCAGTGAGTTTCCAGGTTTCCTTCTGTTGCTACTGCTTGCGCTTGTCTTTGTGCTTTTGCGAGCACTTCTTCTACAAGCTCTGGCTCCATTATGTTTCCTTCTATTCCTACTGCTTTTGCTTCTCTGTGTGCTTTTCCTAGCAGTGTTTCGACTGTGTCTTTTGTGATGTGGGTTATTTCTATTGCGAGATTGAATGCTTCGGATGATGCTCCCATAAGGTCTTGCATGAACTTTGTTTCGTCGATGTCAAGTACTGTTCTAGGGTATATTATTCCTTTTTCGTAGGCGCAGATTAAGTCCAGTCCGATTTCCATTGGTTCTATGCCTAGTCTTTGCAGCATGCTTGCGAGTTTTGCATTTATTGGCTGTCCTTCTTTGACTACGGTTGCATCTTGTTTGACTGCTACTTTGCCGCCTTCTACTCCTGCTTTGATGCCGAGTGCTGCGAATTCTGATATTACTGGTCCGGGTGTGAATGGTGTTGGTCCTGCGGGGATTATGATATCTCTTGGTGCTAGTTGTCCTGCTTTTGCTGCTGCGGGTGTTTTGCTTTTCTTGATTATTTTGTATAGTGAGAATGGGTTTTCTTTTGTGAACATGAGTGCAGGCATTCCTTTTACTTGTTCGAGTAGTTTTTCTCCGCCTGTGAGTTTCAAATCTTTCAATCCTAGCTGTATTAGTGTTTTTCTTGTCATTACTAGTTCTACTTTGCCTCTTAGCTGTTTTTTCATCTGCAAGAGGCTGCTTGCCGGCATGTTTTCCATGTTTAGCAGTCCGATTATTGGGAATTGTTTGCCGTATTGTTGTATTTTTTTTACAACTTCTTTCTTTTCTGGTGCTGCTTTGGAGGTTTTGCTCATTTCTTTGCCTCCTCTACAACTTTTACTGGTTTGCTCATTGTGTACTTTAGAAGGATTGATTTGATGTTGAATGCTTCTTGTGGTAGTTTATGCACTACGCTTGTGTAGACTGCCATGATGTTTTCTGCGACTTGTTCGTCTGGCATGTCTTCTTTTCCTACCATTACTTTGACGCTTGGTTGGATTTTTGCTGAGACTTTGATTGTTTTTCTTAATCCTTCAGTTAGTGCTTTCAGGTTTGCGTTTGGCGGTACTACACAGCCTGCTTTCGGGTTTGGCATTTTGCCTCTTGGTCCGAAGATTCTACCGAACGTTTTTGCGATGTCTGGCATTATGTTTGCTTGTGCGATGAAATAATCGTATTCTCTTGCCAGTTTTCTCATTTTTCTTTTGTCGGTGTATTGTGAGAAGTTATCATGAAGTATTACTAGATCGCAGTTTGCTTTTGCTTGTTCTGCTAGTTCTGGTCCTACTAGCGCGCCTATTTTTGTTGGTTTTCCTTTGTCAAACGGCAGTTTGACCCACAGTTCTACCTGTTCTTCTGGCTTTTTGAGGTCCAGGTGCCTTAAGTTCATTACGAAGTCGTATTTCTGTTTGAACTTTGGTTTAGGAAGAGCTTTCAGTGTTTGTATTGCTTTTATGAAATTGTTTTTGTCCATGATATTCTTCTCCCTTCCACCGAAGTGGTTAAGTTAATGGGAATACTGTTTGGCGACTATTGGTTGTTTATAAGCTTTTCTCTTATTACGTCTCTTACTTTAAGCATTGTTTCTTCTGGTATTCCTGTTGTTTGTTCTTTTACCGGTTTTCCCCATTCTTTGTCCACAAATTCTCTGCCTGCAAACATTCTTGGTGATTCGTATCTTGGTATGACATGTACGTGTAAGTGGTGTGCTACGTTTTGGAATGCTGCGTAGTTGAATCTTCCTGGATTGAATAGTTCTTTAAGTGCTTTTTTTACTGTTTTTCCTATATCAAAGAATTCTTCTTGTTCTTCTTTGGTCATGTCCATTATGTCGATGTCGCCTTCTCTTTTTGCCCAGATATACATGCTTCCAAGGTAGCCTGCGTAGTATTTTTCGCCGTGTAAGTATATTATCCAGTGTTTGTATTCTTTTATTTTGAATTTTTCGTATTCTTCTCTCATTTTCCAAACCTTCGCTCTCTTGACTTGTACTCTTCTATGCACTTGACCAGGTCTTCTTTCTCAATCTCCGGCCAGAACTTGTCTAAAAACATCAGTTCGCTGTATGTGCTTTGCCATGGCAGGAAGTTGCTTGTTCTTTGTTCTCCGCCTGTTCTTATTATCAGATCCGGATCAGAGTTTAGCCATAAGTACTTGCCGAATTGTTCTTCGTTTATGTCTTTCTTGCCTTCTGCCAGTATCTTCTTGACTGCATCGATGATTTCTTCTCTTCCGCCGTATGCCATTGCGAAGTTAATTCTTCTTGGCTTGTTTTCTTTTGTTGCTTCCATTGCTTTGTTTTGTAGTTCCTGTAAGTCTTTTGGGAACATCCATTGTCTTCCTATGAACATTATGCGTATTCCTTTTTCGTGGAGTTCTTTCAGTTTTTCTGGTTCTAATAGCATTTTTATCTCGTTTCTGAATATGTTCATCAAATAGTCAAACTCGTCTTTTGGTCTGTTGAAGTTCTGTATAGAGAACAAGTACGCTGTTACTTCTTCTATTCCGAGGTCAAAGCACCATTCTGTGAATTTTCTGAATTTTTCTGCTCCCCATTCGTGTCCTTTCCATGGTTTGAGCATTAGTCTTTTGGCAAATCTTCTGTTTCCGTCAACTATTACTCCTATGTGTTTGAGCGTGTTCACTGTTTCACCAACTTTGTTGGTGAACACCCGAAAAAGCCTTGCTTTTTCATGGTTTCACCTGTTCGAACAAGTGTACGAATTGTTCGTTGCTTAACTTCAAGCCAGCTCCCAGTGCAAGTGTTGCCAGTTTTTTGGCGTTTTCGTCTGGTCTTTCTTCTGGTTGAAAAGTGAGTAGTTGTTGTAGTGTGTGGTCGCAGAGGTATCCTTCATTCATTTCTAGTACGATTTTTTTGCTGTTTTGTCGTACTGTTTTTTCTTGTAAATCCACGATTATGTTTTCTTGTTTTAGTACGTTTCCTTCTCTTGCGAATCCGTGGTTTGTTAGTTCTTGTGCTGTTGCTTC
>JBFYLW010000071.1:0-5759 GCA_041305185.1 Nanobdellota archaeon | reverse complement strand
TCAACAGTACGGCCGAACAACTGAATAACAGGCCTGCCGTCCTTTACAACATAATTAATGTCTGTAGGGTAAAAAGATGTTTTCACAAGAATTACGCTTATTTCAAGGGTTTTAAACTTTTGGTATTCGAAAGCACACGATTGACAACAGCTTCCAATCTTTCCACATTAAAAGGCTTCTTCAAGAAAGCCTGAGCAGCCGGAGGCACAAGTTCAGGATGAATAGAAGTTCCAGAAATCAAAATAAAAGGCAATTGACTGCTATCATATATCTTTCGAACCTCCTTAAGCAAACCATAACCGCCCATGCCCTTAGGCTGAGTAATATCGCTGATAACATAATGAACCGAAGGAATAGAAGAAACAGCCTCATCAGCATTCGAAAAAAGCTCAACATCATGACCCATATCGTTAAGCACATTTTTTAAAAACTTATCAACACCAGGATCGTCCTCAAGAACCAAAGCACGAGGCTTATCCGAAGTATACTTGCGCATCAAGCCCTGAAGAGTTGGTATATCAGGACCCTGCCAAACCTCATCAACACCAAGCCTCACATAATCCTCTCTCTCATATTCTACACCACTAGTAATCAGTATTTTACTGCCAGCAAAATCCCTTGCAAGAGGAAGACCACCAGAATGAACAATCAACAGCTTTGCACCAGCCAAATAAGGAAGAGCCTCTTCACCACGCTCAAAAGCGCTGCATGAAATACCAAGTGTTCCAGCAAAATCCCGGTAATAAGAACGCAAACTCTGATTTCCAGTTACCGCCACAATTGAAGGTTTATCGTCCATAAGATAGACGGCAAAAAGAACCATTTATAAATCTATCGACGAGAATACAGCATACGATAAATATTTAAACGCTCAAAAAAAACCCAAAAACATGGAACCAAAAGAGGCACAGCGTTGTCCAAGATGCTTAAAGCTGGCATTAAGCTTTGATGTTGAAACAAAAAAAGTATTCTGCAGCGCGTGCGGTTACGAACAGAGGATGAAAACATGACTGAAATTCATAAAGCGCAAAGAGTAGGAGTATTTGTAGACGTGCAAAACCTGTATTATTCAGCAAGATTTGTGTACAACGCGCACGTAAACTTCAAAACAATACTGCAAGACGCAGTAAAAGGAAGAATACTGGTAAGAGCATTAGCATACGTGATAAAAACAGAAGACATAAACAAAGAAAAATTCTTCGACGCACTAGGACACATAGGATTTGAGATAAGAGCAAAAGATTTGCAAATATTCTACGGCGGAGCAAAAAAAGGAGACTGGGACATCGGCATAGCAATGGACGCAATAGAACTCGCACCAAGACTCGACACGATAATCATCATAAGCGGAGACGGAGACTTTGTGCCATTAGTAGAACATTTGAAAAGAGCATTAGGGTGCAGAGTTGAAGCAGTAGCATTCGGCAAAAGCGCAAGCGCAAAACTAAAAGAAGCAGTAGACAACTTTACAGACCTTGACATAGACACAAAAAAATATTTAATTAAACCCGCAGGCAAAAAACCAGTCAACAAAGAAGTAGATACACACAGCATGGGAGCAAAATGATGGAAATAAACGAGGAAAACTTTGAACAAGAAGTACTAAAAAGCGACAAGCCAGTAGTAGTAGACTTTTGGGCGCCGTGGTGCGGACCCTGCAAAATGATATCCCCAGTGTTTGAAAAACTCTCAGATGAGATAAAAACAGCAAAATTTGGAAAAGTAGATGTTGACAAGAATGCCGGGCTTGCACAACAAGCAGGAGTATTAGGACTGCCATGCATAATAATATTCAAAAACGGAGAAGAGGTAGAACGCTTAGCCGGCTTTCAAACAGAACAACAACTAAGAGAAAAGCTGAAAAGCGCACTTGAATGATAACAATAATCAATTTCAAGGCATATAAGAATTCTACAGGAGCAAACGCGATAAAACTCGCAAGAATATGCGCGAAATTCAAGAATACAGCAATCGCAGTACAACCCGCAGACATATTTGCAGTCACACTCTACGCAAAACTACCCGTACTAGCACAACATGTAGACGCAATCGATTATGGCGCAAAAACAGGCTGGATACTTCCTGAAAGCTGCCAGCAAATGGGAGCAATAGGAAGCCTAGTGAATCATTCTGAACACAAGTTAACATTGCTGGAAATAAAAAATATAATACAAAAACTTAGAAAACTCAAAATGATATCAATTGTATGCGCCAGCACGCCAGAAATGGCCGTAAAAATATCAAAATTCAAGCCAGACATGATAGCAATAGAGCCCCCAGAACTAATAGGAGGCAAAATCTCAGTATCAGAAGCAAAACCAGAAATTATCACAAAAACAACACACAAAATCAAAAACATACCAATACTCTGCGGAGCAGGAATACACTCCAGAAAAGATGTTGAACACGCACTAAAACTAGGCGCGAAAGGAATTCTAATAGCACACGCCGTCACTAATGCCAAAAATCCGGCAAAAACGCTGAAAGAGCTTATTCTGGATTAACAACCTTGCCCAAAAACAAAATATTGTTGTTCTTATCCTGAATAAGGAAGATGAACGGGTGATCAGCCCTGAAATCGCGTTTCATAACTGCTTTCAATTCCATTATAACAGCAGTCGCAGCAGCAGCCTCAGTACCTTCCTCATTCACTTCAACAAAAGCCTGATGGATAACCTCTTTAATAAACAAGTCAGGAAGCCCAGTCATGCCTGAAAAGTCAGCATCCCTATCAAAAGCAGACGGCATGCCCATAGCTTTCAAATTTTCACTCAACATATACTTAGTCTCAAGCTTGAACTTGGGCAGGTAAACAGACATCTCTGTCTCGCGAAGATTAGCCCTGATAGAATTCAACCTAACAGCAGACAAATTAAAAGAATTAATGTCATCAGGCAACAAAACAAGCATTGAAAGCTCGTTTCCAGCATATGGAAGCTCAATAACCTGCAAATCCTCTGTTCCAGCATAATTGAATTTAGCCTTCTCACCAGTCAGACTCATCATCTGCACTTTCACAGTCTTCTCCGAAGAAACATAAAAGTCTGCTTCATAAGTGTTTTTCTTATCAAACTTCAACACCCAGTCACCCTTAAAGTAAATAGCATTAGTCAAAACCAAACGAGTCATAGGATTAATAACAGGCGGGCTTGCAGGCAACAAATCCTTAATCTTATCATTCGTCTGCTCCTCAACCCAATCATTAATAGTAATTCTCGACTGCTCAGCAGCATTAACAAAATCAAGATTAGTAACCCTGCCACCATAATATCTTCCAGTAATATTCAGATAATCCGCAAGAAAGCCGAAATTCTTCTGCGCCCACAAAGCATTAGCAGTATTAAGAGCATACTTCTTGTCTTTCTTATTCAAATCATTGTAAATACTGGCAAAAGCAGGCCTACGGACAGACTCTTCAGGAAAATGAAAAACAGACTGCATCTCCTCAGCAGTCTTGCCTCTCGCACCCTCATAAGTCATAGCCAAAGCAGTAGAAATACTATAAGGAGAGAAAAACACATTGCCATTGCCAAGCCTTGAAAAAAGCTCAAAAGCAAACTGGTTATTCGCATCAACAACCAAACCAACCTTCTCAGGAGTAGCAGCACTATCATCAGCCCTAGGCAACGGCGCACTGCAGCCAAGCAATACAACCAACAGCAAAATCAAAACAAGTTTCATAACAGAAGGAAAGAACACCACTTATAAATAATATCTGAAATTGTTAGGGAAAAACCTAACGAAAAAAAACTCCAACACACGATAAAAAAAACTAAATCAAGAGGTGAAAAACCGATGCAGTAACATAAACCTCAAGAAAAGCAGCCAGCAAAACAAAAAACACTGCAAGAACAAGAAGCTTGAAATCATTCTTCAAAACGTTCCTGAAAGCATCACCAGCCAATTTCTCATGAATTAATGCGCGGGACAAAGAAGCGCCAGCCATAGCAGTCAAAATAAAACCAGCACTCTCAGGAAGCATATGAACAAGAGAAATACCTGCAAGAGAATAAGCAGAAGCCCATCTGGAAAAAATTTCAACAATAAAAGCAGCAAAAAAAGAGGCATTGTAAGCAACAAGGAAAATAGCGCCAGCACCATAGAAAATCGAAAGCACAAAACCAATCAGCATATACCACACATTATGGGAAAAAAGAGCAACAACCTTACCCAATTCAGGAACATAAGGCTGACCGGAAAAACCAACAATAAGCTCAGAATGCAAATGGTCCTGCTCAAGCTGAACCATCTGATAAGAAACAGCAGAAGGATTAACGAAACCAAGGATGAGAAAGCCTGCCAGAATGCCCAGAAAAGCACCAAGATAGCACTTCAAAATTGTCTTATGCCTTCTAAAAAAATGAGAACTACCCCTGCTCTCAATCTTCTCCTCAATTATAATAACATGATGAAGGCTTGGAAGCAACAAAATGGTAAGAAGCAAAACAGCAGCAAGACTCTGATCAGGAAAAAAGAAAACCTGAACAGCATACGCTACAAAAACATAAACAAGACCAAGTAAAAAAACAAAAGAAAAATGGCGCAGAACTATCCTCCTATCAAGGAATTGCTCAAGAACCATTCTTGAAATAACCGTCCCAGTCTATGCCAGAATCATCCTTAGGCTTTCTCTTGCTGTAAGCATAAGCACCAAGACCTCCAATGAGAGCCAAAGCCAAAAGCAAAGCACTCCACTTCACAGTCTTGCCCAAGTCAAACATACCAGTAGCCTTAGGAACAACCCTTGCCTCTCTCGGAATCACGGGAGCCAAAGGCTCATAAACCGGTTGAGGAACAGATTCAGGCACTTCAGGCTCTTCTGTCACCAACTCACTACTAGAAGGCTCCTGAACAACTTCATCCGGCTTAACATAACCACTATACCTCCAGGCAACATCAAGGCCTTTGCTGTGCTGCATTTGTTCAGGCGCATTCTTGTTAACAGTCAAAGTTGCATCTGCACGATAAACATGACCGGCTTCTGCAAACTCTACAGAAACAACATAAACACCAACGCCAGGAGCTGTGAAAGTTTTACTATAATCATCACCTGACAAATCAACAACAAAATCACCACCAGGAGTCTTCACAGTAACAGTTGAAGCAGAAACATTACCCTCTGCAGTCAAAGTACCATAAGCGGCAACAGAATCACCCGGCTTCACAGTATCAGCAGACAATGAAAGAGACAACCTGTGATTCGGAACAACAGTAATTGTCTGAGTCACAATAGCCACATGACCTGCAGAATCAACAGCCTGAACAACCAAAGTCTTAACGCCAAGCACATCAGAGCTTATCAAACCCTTGTATTTGTCGCCATCCTGAGTCAAAGCAACAGCAACACCATCAAATGTAGCATTAACAACGCCCAAACTAACAGTATCAGTAACAGTCGCAACAAACTCCAAAGACTGAGTTCTTGGAACAGACGACGCAGCATTCAAACTAATAACAGGAGGAGCAGTATCAAGCTGTATAACCTGAGCATGAGTAGCACTCAAGCCAACACCATCAAGACAAGTAACACTCCACGTATGGCTTCCCTGAGAGAAATTAGACAAGTCCACGCTGACATTTGCCTGAACACCGCTTGAAACATTAATTGTTCTTAATTCAGCGCTGTCAAGCGAAAGAGTGCAGGAAAGCATTGCTGCAATATTATCAGAAGCTGTAAACACGAAATCAGTGCTTTCAGTAGCATAAGAAGTCGGAGAAACAATATTCAAAGTTGGAGCAGTGCCATCAAACAATAACTC
>JBFYLW010000070.1:0-16742 GCA_041305185.1 Nanobdellota archaeon | reverse complement strand
TGTCTTAAGTCGTCCAAAAACTGGTTTCCCATGCCTTTGCCTTCGTGTGCTCCTGGCACTAGTCCTGCGACATCGATTACTTCTACTGGCACGAATCTTTTTTTGTTTTGGCACATGCCGGTTCTTGGTGTGCATTGTGTGTTGAATTCTCCGCATACACAGTCAATTTTTACGAATGCTATTCCGTGGTTTGGTTTGATTGTTGCGAAGGGATAGTTTGCTATTAGTATGTCTGCTAGCGTGAGTGCTTTGAAGAATGTGCTTTTTCCTACGTTTGCCTTTCCGACTATTCCGACTATCATGTGCTTGGATGAATTGAGTTATTATATTAAATTTGCTCCCGTTATGTTTATAAACTCCTATTCTTTTAAAATAGGTATGGCATTCCAGCAGACTACTGAAAATCCTATCAAGCATCGTTTTCTTGATTTTGGGATGGATCGTATTGAAATTGCTAGCTGGGTTATTCGTGTGCGTGATGCTTATAATCTGAGCTATTTGTATCAGATGATTCATGATTGGCTGGTTGAGGAGGACTGGGCTCCTCGTGAGGAAGAGAAGTTTCCTGAGACTTATTTTTTGCAGCGTGAGAACCCTACTAGTGGCAAGGAGATTTGGTTGAGGTGGCGTTTGACTAAGAATCCTTCTGGAGCTGGTCCGAAAGCTGGTCTGTTCTCTTTTATGATGGATTTGGATTGGAAGATTGTTGGTTTGAAGGATACTGAGATTGCTTGGAAGGGTCAGAAGGTGAAAGCTGATAGGAGTGAGTTTGAGTTGACTTGTCGTGCTGCTTTGGTTATTGATAAGAATAAGGAATGGAAATCCTGGCCTTTCTCTCAGTTGAAGGACGTTTTTACTAAGAGGGTTCAGGCGCGCAAGGTTTTGATGCACAAAAAGAGTATATATTCTGATGCTTATCGTTTGCGTGATTTAGTTATGGGTTATCTGAAGTTGGAGACTTTCATGCCTGTGAAGGAGCAGGGTGAGATGTATTTGAAGCGTACGCTTGAATAACTGCAGAATTGACACAAATCTTTATAAATGCGATTTCTTATTTTTTAGGTATGCCTGTCTTCCCAGAGCCTCCAACGTATATCAAGCATCGTGGTTTTTTGGATTTCGAAAAGCTTGTTAAGACCATTCGGCAATGGTTTATTGATGATGACTTTTCGAGTATTAACATTCCTATTCATTTGCAGAAATATCCTACTGCTACTGGTGTTGAGCACGAGTTCAGGTTTAAGTGTGAGAAAGTGGTGACTGAGTATGTTAAATTTAATTTTGAGGTTTTTATGCGTGCTTTTAATTTGAGGGATATTGAGATTGTTCATGAAGGCAAGAAGATGAAGATGCAGGAAGGTCAGATTATGATTGAGATTATTCCTTCTCTTGAGCTTGATTGGCAGAAGCGTTTTTCTGGTCCCGCTCCTTGGAAGGCTTTTTTGGCTGCTTTGGACGATTTTTATAGGAACTATATTATTAAATATAAGATATGTGATTATTGGGATGATATGATATTGCTTAAGTCAGGTCAGCTGGCAAGAACCATTAGGGAGTCGCTTGGTCAAGAGGTTATGTGATGGCAGAACGTTTGATTGTTGTTGATAAGGAAAGGCTTGACTATCAGGGATTGTTTGAGGCTAAAGCGCTTTTTGATGTTATGAAGCAGTGGGCTTCTGATAAGGGTTATTGGCTGATTGAGAAGCGTCATTCAGAATCTACAAAGCCTGAGGGAAAGGTTATTGATTTTGATTTGGAGCCTTTCAAGAAGTTTACTGATTATGCGAAGAGTGTTATCAAGATTCGAATGCAGTATTCTGAGGTCAAGGATGTTGTTGTTGAAAAAGATGGTGCGAAGGTTAAGATGCAGGAAGGCAAGATTTTGATGATTTTTGATGGTATTTTGGAGACTGATTATGAGCATCGTTGGGAGGGTAAGCCTGTGTTTTATGTTTTGCGTGCTATTTTTGAGAAATACTTGTACAATCCTTTTGTTAGCGGTTTCGAGAGGGGAATAAGGGATGATGTTATGGTTTTGAAGAATAATCTTAAGTCCTTCCTGAACCTTACAAAATATGCGTGATAGGCTTTTGAGTAGGATTTCGCAGTTGTGTTTGTTATTTCCTCCTCTGAAGCCGAGCATTAATTATTCTGATGTTCTTTCTAATGAGGAGGTTGTTTTGTTTGTTGCTTTTGTGAATGGTCATATTTCGGAAATCATTAAAAATCCTGATAAAAGCGTTCAGGATGAACAGCTTTCCAGGATTCTTAAGAGTTCTGTTGGTCTGCCCAGGATTAAACCGGCTGATGTTTTGTATGTTGAGTCCTTGTTGGCTTCTGCTTCGGGAAATGAGGTTGCTTCTTCAAAATTCAGGGACATCGTGTTATTTTTGCGAGATAATAGAAAGGTTTGGTGGTCTTTGCATGATGCTTATGAGAAGATTGTAAGAAATAGTTTGGTGGGTACTTGTCCTTTGGTCATAGCAAATCCTCCTTTTATTGTTCGTTTGTTCGGTTTGCACAGGTTTGAGGAGTTTCATAAGTTTTTTCATGAGAGCATTCATTGCGTTTTGGAGGACAACGGTATTTGTTTTCATGATGAGGCGCTTGATGAAGGTCTGGTTGTTTATCTGCATCAGCAGGTTATGGGTAAGCATGTTTGTTCTTTGCATTATGCTGGAAAGATAGGTTCTCTTTATTTGAACTATGCTGAGCGGTTTGAGAAATTATTCGGAAGATATCCTAAAAACGAGCTTATTTCATCGTTGAAATATTATTCTGAATTGTGGAATACTGGCAAGGTCATCAAAGCTCAATGATTTTTCCTTTTTTTCCTGCATTGATTACTGTTGTATTTCCTATTTTTTCTTCTATGCCTTCTGCTTCGTGTACATGTCCGCATATTACAAAGTCTGGTTTTGTTCGTTCTATTGCTTTTCTTAATGAAATGCTTCCTGTTACGAATTGTGATAATGATTCCATGATAGTGCCTGCGGGGTGTATGTGTGTTATCAATAGTGTTTTTTCTGCTTGGGTTTTTGCTTTTTTTATTAATTCATAGATTTCTTTTTCTGTTTGTGTTCCTTCGCATCCTATTATTGCCAGGTTTTGGTGTTGTATTATTTTTCCATTGATGTTTTGTGCTTTGTACTGTTCTGCAAGGAAGTCTGTTGCAAGTACGTCGTGGTTTCCGGGTACTAGAAAGATTTTTTTGCCTGTTTTTGCGAAATATTTCATTATTCCTTCAGTGTTGTTTTCTTCTACTATGTCGCCGTTTAGTATTATTATGTCTGCATTCTCTTTTACTGCTTGTTCTGCCAGTTTTCTTGCGGTGTTTTTGTCGCCGTGGAAGTCTCCTGCGGTGAGTATTCTTACCATGTTCTATTTTGTGCACCCCCCCTTTAAAAATCTGTCGTTTTTACCACTGAATGATGATTACCAAAACCAGCTGTTTTTTTTGTGTTTTCTCACTTGTTTGTTAAGCTCGATTTCAAGTCTTTCTGCGTCCGGGAACTTTCTTTCGTTTTCCCTGAATTTTTTGCCGTGGTGAATTTGTCTTCCTGGTCTTGTTTTATATTGGTATTTTTTGTGTAATAGTTCGTGGTACATTACATAATCCATTAGTTCTTGTTTTTCCAGTAAAATTTTGCTGATGGTGACAGTGTCTGTGGCATATTCGTATGTTCCGAGTCTGTTCAATCCATTCCCAATTTTCAGGTTTGGTTGTTCCAGCATTCCATTGAAAAATGCCTCGTTCACTCTGTTGAAGCTTTCCTCAAGTATTGGGTGCGTCTGTGTTTTTGGTGCAACGTTTGGCAGGCTTTTGATGAAATTGTGGTATAAGTCTATGTTGATTGAGTCTTTTTTTCCTTTTAGGAGTCTTATTAGCAGTTCTTGATACAGTCCTTTCTGGATGTCCGGGCTAACTCCTTTCCATTTTTTGCTTGCGTTGATTGTTATTGTGCTCCAGTTCATTCTTATGTTTGCATTGTATCCTCTGAACCTTCCGCTGTATCTTAGAATTAGCTCCCTGTTTTCTGTTCTTTCAGGGTATAACTCAGTGTATGCTTGTTCTATGAGGTTCATGCTATTGGATATCTTAGTAATGCGCCTATTTTTCCTATATCTCTTAATTGTGCTCCTTCTCTTGTTTCCGTTGATATGATTTTTACTTCTGTTGAGAATGCTTTTGCTGTGATTTCAAACTGTTCTATTTTCTGTTCATCAAGGGATTCTGACAATAGTAATGTTGCTACAGCTCCCATTTCAAGTGCTTTCAGCGTGTTTACTTCCCCATATGTTACCATTTCAGGTTTTATTGCTAGTGTTTCCAAAAACTTGCTTACGAGTTTTTTTTCTTCTGCTACTTCTTCCTGTGAAAGTACGTCTTGGCATTTTTCCAGCAGTTCTTCCAGTCCGAATTCTTCTGTGTAGCTTAAATCTTTGATTGTTATGATTTTCTTTTTGACTTCTTGTGTTATTTGTCCGCTTTCGACAAAGTCGTATTTTGTTGGCCCTGGCCCACCTACTAGTATTCCTTTCAGTCCTTCCATTTTGAGGAATTGGTCTTTCATCATGTCTGCTACTTTTTTGAAATGCTCGTTTACTGCTATTTCTCTGTTTCTTGCGAATCTTACGCTTGATTGCCCTCCTGCTTTCATTTTTCCAGGTATGTGTGAATGTGTTGATACGAGAGGTACTATGGATTTTCCTTTTAGGAGTGCTATTATTGCGTCTCTTGCATCCAGGACTACCATGCCGTATGCTTCTTTTGCTTCTAGCATTTCTCTTAGTATGTCTAGCTGGAAGTTTTTGTCGCATCTGTATATTCGTGTCTGGATTGGTATTGGTGGTTCTATGGTCCAGACTTTTACGTCTGACTGTCCTTCTCTTGCTGCCACGTTTCCTGAGAATGCGGCTAGTCCGTTTTTTGGTGTTCCTTTGAATAGTTTCAGGTGTACTATCATTCTTTCCAAAGCGTCAATTACGTTTTTTCTTGTCTGTGCGCTTTTTATATTTGTTGCAGTGCCTTGTTCTTGTTGTAAGTGTTGTATTATCTTGTTTAAATCGTACCCTGCTGGTACGTATATTGTGACAAATTCTGTATGGCGTGCGCTATATGAATCTAGTTCTTTGACGAATTTTTTCAAATGAAATTTTTCATTTTCTGTTATTGACATATTTTTATTGACGGTTTGCAGGTTATTTAAAGGTTCGCTTATAATGCCTGATTTGTAATTGGCCTGATTTTGCACGTCTTGATTTCAAAACCTTTTTAAAGGGTTCCAGTTTTTCCTCGAGTAATGGCAAAAGCAAAAACAGGTTTGGGGTCTATCAAGCGTTTTGGTACTCGTTATGGTTGGACTATTAAGCAGAAGCTTGCCAAGGTTGAGTTTGAGCAGAAGAAGTGTCATAAGTGTCCTTATTGTAGCAAGCCGAAAGTATCTTATGTTTCTTATGGTATTTGGCATTGTGATAAGTGCGGTAGCAAATTTACCGCTCGTGCGTACACTGTGGGAGAGAAGTTATCCCTTGCAGAAGCCGCTGCCCAGATGGTTGCAGAGGCTCCTGAAGTGCGTACTATGGGTATGATTGAAGAGGAGAAGTAATATGGTCAAGTATACTTGTTTTTTGTGCGGTAAGAAGATATCTGAGGAGATGATGGGTAAGCGTGTTCGCTGTCCTTATTGTGGTAGCAAGATATTATATAAATCTCGTTCCGTTAAGACTAAGGTTAAGGCAGTATGACTATGTCTAAGGAAGCTCAGGAGAACGTTCAGCGTTTGCAGATGTTGGAGCAGAATTTGCAATCCATTAATATGCAGAGACAGCAGTTTCAGGCTCAGTCATTTGAGATTGAAAGTGCCTTGAAGGAAATTGCCAGTTCTCAGGCAGCATTCAAGATTGTTGGCGGCATAATGATTGGTTCTGATAAATCTTCTTTGCAGCAGGAACTGCAGGGGAAAAAAGAGCTTATTGACCTTCGTTTGCAGACTCTTGATAAGCAGGAAAAACAGCTGAGGGAGAAAGCTAAGAAGTTACAGGAAGAAGTTCTTGCAGGCGTAAAGGGGTGAATTTATGGAAAATTTACAGCGGGCTATTTTTGCACTTCAGGAGCTTGAAAACGATGTTACAACTCCTAAGAATGTTAAGGTTAAAATCGCCACTACTTTGAAGCTTTTGAGTGATTCTGGTGAGACTTCTATCAATGTGAGCAGGGCTATGCATGAACTTGAGGAATTGTCAGAAGATATTAATGTTCAGTCTTACACGCGTACTCAATTGTTTAATATTGTCAGTCTGCTCGAGATTGTGTGATTTTTTGTTTTGATGTGTACAGGTGAGGTATGTAGTATTGTTCTTTGTTTTTGATTATGCTTCCCATTAATCCGAAGTTTACAAGTTTTCCTTTTACCGTTCCTATCTGTACTTGTTTTCCTATGAATTTTTTGGCTTTTTTTCTTAGGAATATTCCTGCCGCGAAGTTTGGTATGAAGTCTCTTATTGCCAGGAGTATTGATATTGTGAGGATTATTGTTGATGTTATGACTATTATTGCGAGTACTAGTTTTGTTAGCCCGAATTGTTGAAGTATTATGAATACGGTTATTATGTATATTATGTATTTTACCAGGCTTGCTATTGTGTTGCTTATCGGCTTGAATCCTGCTGTTTCCAGTATTCTGTTTATTTCTGCTTCTGCCAGTACTTTTTTTAGTATTCTGCTTGTTAGCTTTGCTATTATGAATCCGATGAAGAATATTATGATGGCTATTTCTATTTTGGTCAGCCACTGCTCTATCGTCATGTAAAACGTCACATTTTTTGGTTCTTGGGTGGGGTTATAAACCTTTTTATAGGGGATGCTACTGTTTTTGTTTATGGACTTGCATGAGAAGATTAGGGAGATTGAAGCCTCTATGACTAATGCTAAGTACAACAAGTCTACTGAGCACTGGTTTGGTTTGATGAAGTCCCAGATTGCCAAGATGCGCGAGAAGATTGAGAAAAAGGTTGCTGGCAAGGGTGGGGGGGAAGGTTTTTTTGTTAAAAGGACCGGTGACGCGACTGTTATTCTTGTTGGTTTTCCTTCGGTTGGAAAGTCCACTCTTTTGAATGCTATTACTGGGGCTAAATCCAAGGTTGCTGCTTATGAGTTTACAACGCTGGACTGTATTCCAGGTACGCTTAATTATAAGAATGCGAAAATTCAGATTCTTGACGTTCCTGGGATTATTTCTGGTGCTGCTTTTGGTAAAGGTCGTGGTAAAGAAGTTCTTGCTATGGCGCGTAATGCGGACATGGTTTTATTTGTAATAGATGCGATGCATCCTGAGCATTATTCTGCTTTATTGAAGGAAGTTTATGATGTTGGTATTCGTATTGATCAAAGAAAGCCTGAAGTGAGAATTGTCAAAAAGACAAGAGGCGGGCTGAGCATGAATTCGACAGTAAAATTGTCAAGAGTCAGCTTTGACACCCTGTCAGCCATACTTAAAGAGTTCAGGATGATGAATGCTGATGTTGTGATTAGGGATGACATTGATATTGACCAGTTTATTGACGCAATAGAGGGAAACAGAAAATATTTGCACTCGCTTGTTTGTGTTACCAAGGCTGATTTGTTGGGTTCAAAAGAATTGCAGCAGTTGAAAGAGCAGATGTCCAAAGCCATTTTTGTGAGCGCTGAAAAGAGTGAAGGTCTTGATGAACTTAAAGAACGCATATTTAGTTCACTGAACTTTGTAAGAATTTTTCTGAAAGAAATCAACAAGAAGCCTGATCTTGATGAGCCGATGATTTTGACGCGTCCTTGTACGATAAGGACTATTTGTGAGCGGATTCATCGTGATTTTGTTAAAAAGTTCAGGTTTGCAAGAATTTGGGGCAAGTCTGCCAAGTTTCCTGGGCAGCAGTTTAAAAATTTGGAAAAGCATCTGGAAGATGGTGATATCATTGAGATTCATGTTAGATGACTGACGTACTCGCTTTTTCTCATTCCTGCTTTCTTTGCCAGTTTTTCCATTACTTTGTCAAATCCGCTTCCGTATTGTGCTGCTTTTTTTTGTCTCCAGGCAATCTCTTTTGGCAGACCGAGTTCTTCTGCAATCTCGCGTAAGATTATTTTCTTGTGTTCAGCGCTTATTTTTTTCTCAGATGGTATTCCCATTGCTGCGAGTATTAAATCATCGTCAAGGAAAGGCAATCGCAGGCTGAAATCTAGTTTTTTGGCGATTGAAGCGTCTCTTGCCAAATCTCTTTGCCACATCAACTTCAAGCCTCTCCAGCATTCTTTGTTTGCATCTTCTTTTTCGTGTCTTTGGTAGCCTGCGAATATTTCCTCGCTTCCCAGTCCGCTGAATAAGATTTTGATGTCCGCGAGCTCTTTTGCTGCTACAAACACGCTTCCAACGCCGACATTGATGACGTCTGGCTTTTCAAACATCTGTGCAGTTTTTTTCAATATTTTTCCTGTTTCTTCTTCAGAATATTCTTTGTGTACCCAGTTTAGCTTCAGTTTTTTTGCAGCATGCTCTGCTGCTTCCAAATCGTGGCTTTTTTTTATGCCGACGCTGTAGCATACAAAATTGTTTGTGAACTTCTTTATAATTAACGCCAGTAGACTGCTGTCTACTCCTCCGCTTAGGAACAATCCGAACTTTTCTTTTGGTATTCTTTTTTCAACAGCTGTGATTAGTGCTTGTTTTACTTCTTCTTTACAGGTTGGTTTTGTTTTCTTGCAGAGTTCTTCTATGTGTTCTTTCCATTCGTCTTCTGTCGGCAGTTTGCCTGCTTCTAATTCCTCTATCATATCTCGTCGATAGTTGCAAAGTTTTAAAAAACTTGTTGAATACCAGGTAATTATGTTGTTTCGTGCTTGGGGTCATCCCAATATTAAGGCAGTGCATAAGAATACTATAGAGTTCACTAAAGAGGATTATGTTTCTCCTGAGGGTGATTGTATTGTTGGTGTTAATGCTGATTTTGATGCTGCAAAGCTTGGGGAATTTGTTAAGAAGCACAAGCACGTTAAGATTACTATCAAAACTGGCGGCCTGCAGGAAGTTATTTTTGCGAAAACAAATCCAGAATTCAATGATGATGCTGAGTTGGTCATCAGGATTGGCGAGTATGCGTCTCCAAGAACTTTTGCTGTTAGGGCAGATAAGGCTGCAAAGCATCTCAACCGGGATTTAGTAAAAGCTTTGCAGACGGGCAGTCCTGTGGAGGTTGAGCTTGAAGAAGCAGCTGAGTAAGTCTGATATTGAGAAGCTCAATCAGGAGATTTCTTTGCAGTTTGGTATTCCTGTTTTTTTTGGAAAGAAAGACCGGATTGCGATGGCTGATATCGACCATCAATTGTACGTTGTAAATGATGATACTATCTGCTTCTTTTATCTTGATGGCAAACTGGTTCCAACTTTGAAACTTGTACTGCAGCGCCAGTTCCTTAAGCAGGTTGTTGTTGACATGGGTGCAGTTAAATTTGTTTCTGCAGGTGCTGATGTTATGCGTCCTGGTATTGTTGAGCTTGACAATGCCATAAAAAAAGACGAGTTTGTTGTTATTGTTGATCAAACTCATAAGAAACCGTTGTGCATTGCTAAGGCTCTTTTTTCTGGCGAAGAAATTATTGCACTAAAACAGGGGAGGGTTCTAAAGGCCGTTCACTGGGTTGGTGACTGTATTTGGCAGCTTGTTCCTTGATTGATTCGGTTATTTCGAGCATGTTTGGTCTTTCGAAGTAATTATATGACATTCCTTTTATGATTAAACCTGCCAGATTTCCAAACATTTCAAGTTCTTTTTTGTTGTGCGAAGGTGATTTGTATTTGAGCGTTTCAAAATGGTCGATATAATTAAATGGTTTTTGTCCTGTTAAAATGTTGTATGCGAGGCATGAAAAGGAAAATACATCTGCATAGGGTGTTATTTTGTGGTCAAACTTGTGTTCTGGTGCTACGACGTCCGGGGTGGACAGGTGTATCCTGTCGATTATGATGTGTTTGTCTTCCAGTCTTCGTGCAGCTCCAAAATCTATGAGTGTTGCTTTATCTTTGTCCACTCTGATATTGCCTGGTTTTACGTCGAGATGTACTACTCCTTTTGAATGGCAGTATGATATCGCGCTTGCTATCTGTGCGAGGTATGATAGTTTGGTTTCTTCGGGCGTCTGTTTAATGTTTCTATAGTTTGGATTAAAATCTGTGTCTCCTATTTTTGGTGTGATGAGGAAGAATGAGTCATTTTGCCGGTATAGTTCTATTGGTGCTAGGATGTTTGGGTGGTCCAGGCTTTCCTGTATTGAGTATTCATAGCAAATGCAGATGTTTCCTATTGTCACAGGGTCTAATTGTATGTCTTTTGCTTCTAAAAAAAATGGAACTGCTGTTTTTATTACAACTTCTAGTCCGGATTTTTTGTGTCTGCCTGAGAAAACGTTTGGATGATGCGGGTGTATTATCCCTTTTACTTCGTAATCTTCTAATTTATTAATCTCCTGCTGAGGCATTATCGTATCGTTTGGATTGTATTTTTGTGTTGGTTCAGTTTTCGCCATTGTTGACACTTTTTTATAATTTATATAAAATTTAAGTAAAAAGCATTGAATCTGGCAGTTTATTTATAAAGATTTCCGTAATTCAGCATATTTAATGTACTTCTTGTAGTCTTCTTGCTTTTGGCACAAAATTGAGAATCAGTCCTTCTCTGTACTTGCCTGTGCCTACATAATCATTTCTGCATTTGAGTATTACAAACCCGCTGTAGTCTCCTTCCATTTTCAAGTCTTGTCCTTTAAACCATTCCTTGAGCTGTTCTTCTGTTATCTCGCACACGTTTTTTGTTGCAGTGGGTCCTATTATTTGTGCTCCTTCGATGCTTAATCTTAGCTGTCCGCCTTTAACCTCTGCTATATACAATCCTATGCTGTTTATTCTTATGTTTTTGAGGTCTATTTTTCCTACATCTCGTTCTATGATGTATATTTTGTCTTTGCCTTGCACGAATGCGAGTTTTTCAAACGACTCAGGCACTTTGCCGTATTGGTCGTTCACTTTTTTACAGAATTGTTTCAAATCTCTTGATGGTATGAACGAATAGTTGTCTTTCATATTCCCCAGACTGGATTGTTTTTTCTCATTATTTCTGCTATCTCTTTTAGCAGGTTTTTTTCTTCTTCGCTTAAATGTTCTTTGTGTTCTTTGTATTGCCTGAAGTGTTCTTCTGGTATTGCGCTGTATAGTATGTCTCCTTCGTTTAGCTGTCTTCCGATGATAACTCCTGGCATGCTTACTGCTCCTTGTTTTGCTTTTTCCAGTTTTTCAACGTTTTTTTGTTCTACTTGTATTCCTTTTGCTTCTGTTATTGTTTTTCCGTCTGCTTTCATTAATGGTGTGTTTGGTTTTAGTATGCCTGCCGTGACTTCCACTCCTGCTATTGCAGGGTTGCTTTGTCTGAACACGTATCCTTTGAGCAGTTCTATTTTGCAGGGTCTTACTAGTATGTCCAGCTCTGATAGTTCTATTTGTTTTTTCTTTGTTATTTTCCATGCTTCGTAGTCTTCGATTAGTTTGTAGATTATGTCGTGGACTATGATGTGTGCGCTCGTCGGCATTTCTGTTTTTGGTATGTTGAATCCTAGTATGACTGAGTGTAATGGGTCGTTTGATAGTGTTGCTTCTGCGTCTGAGATATCGTTTTTTGTTATGGGTCCTATTCCGCTTTTTCTGATTGGTATTTCTTTTTCTTTTAGTAAAGTCATTAGTGCTTCAAGGCTTCCCAGTGAGTCTGCTTTGATTATTATGCCGTCTTTGTCTGTCTCAATCAATACTTCGTGCATTTCTTCGTGTAATTCCTGTTTTATTTTTGTTATGTCTCCTGTTGCGCTCATTATGGGCGCTCCTGCTACTGCTTGTTCTGCTCCAGGTATTACTACTCTCACTCCTGTTGCTGCGCTTACGTTTTTAACTGGGAGGAATTTTGCTTTTTTCTCTCTCATTTCTTCTTTTGGTGCTGGTAAGAATAGTGCTTTGATTTTTGCCTGTATTGGCTGGTCTAGTGTTCCTATTAATACTTGGTCATTTACTTTTAGGGTGCCGTCATAGATTATTGTGTCCAGTACTGTTCCAAGTCCTTTTTGTTCTTTGACTTCTAGTATGGTGCCTTTTGCTGGTCCGGTTTCTTCTATCATTAATTTTTGTTCGAGGTATCTTTGTGCAAGTCCTGTGAGCATCATGAGGAGTTCGGGTATTCCTTCTCCTGTTTTGGCGCTGACTGGTATTAGTGCTGCTGTTTTTGTGTAATCGCTTACTCTGTCAAACCTGTCTGCTTGTATGCCTAGTTCGAAGATTTGTGCAACGATTTCGTAAAGTTTGGTTTCAAACTTTCTTTGTGTTTCTGGTGATTGTAGTGAGATGTTTTGCAGTAGTGTTCCTGGTTTTTGTTTCCAGCCTTCGAGTAGATCGAGCTTGTTTAGTGCTATTATGAATGGTGTTTTGTATTGTTTGAGGATTTCTATGCTTTCTTTGGTTTGTGGCATTAATCCTTCATTGATGTCTATTACAACGATTGCTATGTCTGCAAGGTTGCCTCCTCGTTTTCTTAGGTTGACGAATGCTGCATGTCCTGGCGTGTCTATGAATAATAGTCCTGGTATTGTTAGAACAATTTTTAGCTGCTCGAGTAAAGCTCCGCATATTGTTTTTATGGTGCTTAGTGGTATGATGCTTGCTCCTATTGCTTGTGTGATTCCTCCTGCTTCTCTTGCTGCGATTGCTGTTCCTCTGACTTTGTCCAGCAGGGATGTTTTTCCGTGGTCCACGTGGCCCATTATTGCCACAATCGGTTGTCTTATCATACAATGGCATTTTCGCATGTGTTATTAAAAAGGTTTTGACTTCAAACAACCACCTTTCATCCGTAACACGTGTTCATTACTTTGTAATGCTAAAAACTACGAAACCTTTAAATATAAGGTGTTCTCTGAAAGCTATAACTTAGTTTATGATTAAATAATCGGGGGGAATAGAATGAAAACAATAACGACAATATTGTTTAGCGTTTTGCTTGTGTTATCTGCAGTTTTGGTTGCAGCAGACAGTGTTCCGATGAACATTGTCAAAGCAAAAATTGACGACACAACTATAGAGCCTTTTGGCGTGAATAACAAATTGAACATTGAGCGGGATCAGGATTTTGAATTGAAGCTCGAATTTTTTGCTCTTCATGATGCAAAAGATGTTGAGATTCGCGCTTTTGTTTCTGGATATGAGTTCAACGACATAAAATCAATTAGCGACAGGATTGGTCCTTTTGATTTTGTTGAGAATGTGACTTATGTCAAGAAAATGACTTTATCTCTCCCTGATGATGTTGATACTGATGATTACCAGTTGCGCCTTGTCATCTCTGACAGGTTCAACGAGCATGTTGTTTACAACTATGCTTTGCAGGTTGATAGCAAGCGCCACGATATGAAGATTGAGGATATTACCTTGAGCGCCAGTTCTGTAAAGGCTGGTCAGGCCCTCCTGGCTTCTGTTCGTTTGGAAAACCTCGGTCAGAAGACAGAGGATGACGTTAAGGTTGTCATAAGCATTCCAGACCTTGCCGTTTCAGGTACTGATTATGTTGATGAAATCAGGTCTGACAAGCAGGAAGAGACTGAGGAGATATTCCTTAGATTGCCCAAATGCGCACAGCCTGGCGTCTATGATGTCAATGTGGAAGCATTCTACAATGATGGTAATGATAAGGTTGCTGAATCAGCCAAGGTAACGGTTATTGAGGATGAATCTTGTAATCCTCAGCCAATCGTTGTTGTTGAGCAGAATCAGACTCAGCCTCCAGTTGTTGCAGATTCCACAGGAAAGGTCAGAAGTGCTTTGGAAATAATCCTGTTGGTGCTTGTAGCACTCTTGGTCATTGTAGGCTTGATCATAGGCTTCACCCGCATGCGCGGTGAAGATTAAATTTTTTATTTTTTTAATCTCTTTTTTCTAGCGATATCTTTTTAAATTCTCTAACTTCCCGTCAATATTATGTCTGAAGAGGAGATTAAAGAGGAAGTTCGAAGGAAGGCGAGTTTGCATCCTGAGGCGTTCTTTCCTGTTGAAACTTTGAAGTCTAAGGGTTTTTCTAGGCATCAGTGTAGTAAGTGCCAGCGTTATTTCTGGACTGTTCACAAGCAGGATGTTTGTGGCGACCCTGCTTGTTCTGGTGGTTTTCGCTTTATCGGTCATCCTACTAAGAAACCGCTTGATTACATTGAGGTGTGGAAAGAGTTTGCAAGAATTCATGAAAAGCTTGGTTATACGCCGATTAAGCGTTATCCTGTGATTGCCCGCTGGAATCCTACTACTGACTTTACTATTGCTTCTATTGCTGCATTTCAGCCTTATGTGGTGTCTGGAGAGATTTCACCGCCAGCAAACCCGTTAGTCATACCGCAGACTTGTTTGAGGTTCTCTGATACTGACAACGTGGGTATTACAGGTCATCATGTTGCGTTTGTCATGTTGGGTCAGCATGGCTTTTTTTCTCCTAAAGAATATAATGTCAATAAGTACATTAGTGACCATTTGACTTGGCTTCATGAGGGGATGGGCTTGGAAATGAGTGAGCTTACAGTTCACGAAGACGTGTGGTCTGGTGGAGGCAACCTTGGTCCTTGTATGGAATTTTTCTCAAAAGGTCTTGAGATTTCTAACCAGGTCTATATGCAGTACGAGATTACGCCTTCTGGTTTGAAAGAGTTGAACATTAAAGTTCTTGATATGGGTCAGGGACAGGAAAGAGTGGCTTGGTTTACGCAGGGCAAGGCGTCAATGTATGAGTGTTCTATGCCGCTTGTCAAAAAGCTTAGGGAGATTACTGGTGTGGAGTATGATGAGGAGTTTATGCGCAAGTTTACGCCTTTATCCCCTTATCTTAACGTGGGTGAGGTTAAAGACATTAATGCTGCCTGGAAATTTGTTGCAGAGCAGTTGAAAATGGATGTTAAGGCTTTGAAAGAGAAAATCCTGCCGCTTGCTGCATTATACGCTGTTGCAGAGCATGCTCGCGCACTTCTTTTCGCGATTACTGATGGCGGTCTGCCTTCTAACGTTGGCGGCATGTATAATTTGCGTGTTATTTTGCGTCGCGCTCTTGGTTTTATTGATAAGTACAAGTGGAAGATTAGTTTGCCGGAAATTTGTCGGTGGCATGCTGATTATTTGCAGCCGTTATTTCCTGAGCTGCTGGAAAATCTTGATGAGGTTTCCCAAATTCTTGAGGTTGAGAAAAAGAAATATGTTGCTACGATGCAAAAGACCCAGATTATTCTTCCACGATTGCTGGAGAAGAAGCTTTCTACTGATGATTTGATTACTATTTATGATAGTCAGGGCATTGCGCCAGAATTGATAAGGGATGAAGCGGCAAAGATTGGTAGGGATATTTACGTTCCTGACAATTTTTATTCTCTTGTTGCTGCAAGGCATGAGGTGAAAGAGCAGGAGACTGCTACTGAGAAAGAGGAGAAATTGCCTATTGAGCATTGTGTTCCTCCGACGAAAGCATTGTATTTTGATGATTATGAGAAGGCTTCTTTTGATGCTAAAGTTTTGGAAATCATTGATAATAATGTTGTTCTTGACCAGTCTGCGTTTTATCCTACTTCAGGTGGTCAGGTGTCTGATCGTGGTACTTTGGATGGTGCTAAGGTTGTTGATGTGTTCAAGCAGGGTCCTTATATTGTTCACGTTCTTGAGAGCAAGCCGAAATTCCATGCTGGCGATAAGGTTCATGGTGATATAGAATTTAGCAGGAGGTTGCAGTTGGCTCAGCATCATACTGCTACACACATCGTTAACGCAGCAGCAAGAAAAGTATTAGGAGCACACGTCAACCAGGCATCAGCTAAGAAAGACGTTGACAAGGCGCATCTTGACATTACTCATTATGACTCGCTAACAGACGAAGAAACAGCCAGAATTGAGGAGGAAGCAAACAAGATTGTCAAGCAGGGGCTAAAGACCAAACTTACTTTTATGCCGAGAGAGGAGGCAGAAAAATCATTTGGCATGGCTATTTATCAGGGTGGTGCTGTTCCTGGTAAGCAGTTGAGGATTGTTAGTATTCCTGGTGTTGATGTTGAGGCTTGTGGTGGTACTCATTTGAAGAATACGCTTGATGTTGGCAAAATAAAAATTTTGAAAACATCAAAGGTAAAAGATGGGATTGTGCGAATTGTATTTGCGGCTGCAAAAGCAGCAGATAAAGTGTTGGAGGTTGAGAAGAATATCGTTGATAAAGCTGCTAAGTTGTTGAATTGCGATATGCATCAGGTGCCTGGCCGGGCTGCAGAATTGTTTGAGCTTTGGAAGAGGGCAAGGAAGGCAGCGCAGAAGAAGCAGCCTTTGCCTGATACAATTTTGAAGTCAACAACTGCATTTGCTGGTGATATTCTTGCAAAGACTGCTGAGGTTTTGCAGACTCAGCCCGAGGTTGTTGTCAAGACAATTGAACGTTTCCTTGCAGATATTGAGAAATTCAGATCTCAATAGAAAAAATTGGCTCTGAAACCTTCTCACCTTTGCATTCTGGGCACTTGCTTGGACGCCTGCGCTTTTCTCTGTCTTTGAAGACGTATCCGCAGTTTCTGCAAACACTTGGGTCCATTACCAGTTTGCCTGGTTTTACGCTTTGCGAAATGCGTTCCAGGTCTATTAGAAGTTCTTTTGTGTCTGCGTGGAACC
>JBFYLW010000069.1:0-8795 GCA_041305185.1 Nanobdellota archaeon | reverse complement strand
AAAAGATACAGGCTCATATCAACATTCGGAATGATATCTTTGGTTCTCGGAGGACTCTGGCTCAAACAATTCCCAAAAGAAAGCCCAACAGGATTCGCAATAATGTTCGCATTTGGAGCAGCTCTTGCAATAATAGCAACAGTACTAATGACCAAACTAAAAGAACCAGCATACAAAGACCACAACCACCACTCAATCAAAGAATTCCTAACACTCGACGGGCACATGAGCAAATTAGTACTATTCAGCGTAACCTTTTACTTCGCATACATGCTAGCATCACCATTCTTCGCAGTATACATGCTGAAAAACCTGCAAATGAACTATTTGTTTTATGGAATAGCGACAGCAGCAGCAATAGTCGCACAAATAATCATGTCAAGATACGTTGGCAGGCTGACCGACAAGTTTGGAGACAAACCAATAGCAATACTGGGACACATAGGAACAGCATTCGTACCAATATTGTTTTTGATAATAACCAAAACAAACATCTGGCTCATAATACCAGTACAAATATTCTCAGGACTGGTATGGTCAGCAGCAGACATATCAAGATACAACCTCATGATAAGAAGCGCTGACCCCCAAAAAAGAGCAATGCAAATAGCAGAATACAACCTTTACAGCAGCATAGCCCTGATAATAGCTCCAATAACCGGAGGATGGCTCACAGAACACGTAGTATGGCTGCTAACAGGAATACCCCTAATATTCGTCATAAGCAGTGTATTAAGACTCTTAAGCTCATTATTATTGTTCAGAGTGCAGGAACCAAGCGGAAAGCAAGAATACTCGCTAATATACGTATTCAAAGAAGCAATGCACTTCCATCCAAACAAAGGATTACAATACGGAATACACATCGTCAGAAGAATAACAGGAGGACTGGTGAAATAATGGACCTACACGAAACACTCGCAAAACTGACAAGACACCCGATATTCAGGGAATGGCACGACAAGAACAAATCATATTTCCTTGCACACGCATTCGTAATGATAGATGAGGCAAACAAAAACAGCATGCAAATCGGGTTTTACAACCCTGAAAAAGAAAGAATGGTATCATTCTTTGTAGATGACAGCGTGAAAAAAACAGAAGAGCAAGAAGTCTTAAGGTCAGAAGGAGAGATAAAGCAATTAAAGCCTGAAGAAGTTAAACTAACAATAGAAAAAGCATTAGAGATTGCAGAAAAATGTTTCAAAGAATACAAAGAACAAGTAATAAAGCACTTCTTCATCATACAAAACACAGAAGGACACACAATGTTCAACATAACCTACTTCACGCAGACTTTAAAAACGGTAAACATCAAAATAGACGCTGGCAACGGAAAAATAATCAAGCATTCAATACAAATGCTGGCGCAATTCGCATAATTGTCACCACTCTGAATAGTGCAGCATCTATATCGCAGTATAACCATCTTTAAATATGCAAATAAGTGAAAAAAATTTAACGACGAAAAAAAAGAGGGGATTTGATGGCAGCAGCAGTGGACTATAAAGAAAAACTAAAAAACAAAGACCTTGATATTTTCTTCAGAAACGCAGATGACCAGAATGCAGAAGAAGCGATGAGTTGATTTTTAATTTCATAACAAGATCGAAGGGGCCTTAACTCCCGGCCCCCTCTGGACCTCCTGAAAGGTCCAACCTCTTTTTTTGAACACCTCTTTAGCAAGAATAAAAATTCAAGAATGAATCTTCTTTATAATCATTTATGGCGCGCTTACTAACGTTTAGAATGTGTAAACTGCAAACAATCTACTGCAGTTCATGAAATCTTAAATACACCTGACAATTCAAAAAACACATGATACTTGGAGTTACAGGCCTGCACGGAGCCGGAAAAGACACAGTCGCGCAATTGCTCGTGGAAAAAAACTTCTTCCACATCTCATTATCAGATTTCATAAGAGAAGAAGCCAAAAAAAGAAAAATTCCAATAACAAGAGAAAATTTAGTCCAGTTAGGAAACGAGATACGTTCAGAATCTGGAAGCAGCGTGCTCGCGAGACGCGCACTTGAAAAAGTTGAGGACGGAGAAAACTATGTCATCACCTCAATACGAAACGTTGATGAAGCAAAAAAAATTCTTGAACGGGAAAACGCGACTTTAATCAACGTAACAGCACCACAAACCGAACGACTAAGAAGACTGATAGAACGAAACAGGGAAAAAGACCCAAAAACAATAAACGAACTGACAAAAGCCGAAGAAAAAGAAATGTCAGACGACCCGTCAGCAATGCAAATGCACAAAGTAATGAAAATGGCAAAAATCATAATCAACAATGACGGAACAATAGACAAATTAAAAGAAAAAGTAAACAAGATGGTAGAAGATTACCTGTACAAGCTACAACCAAGCAGACCAAGCTGGGATGAATACTTCATGCAAATCGCAGAAACAATAAAATTACGCTCAAACTGCCTGTCAGCAAAAAAAGGCGCAGTGCTGGTCAAAGACAAACGAATAATATCTACAGGATACAACGGCTCGCCAAAAGGCATCAAACACTGCAACGAAGGCGGGTGCATAAGATGCACACAACGACACCTCGGAAAAATAAAATCAGGAGTTTTTTCAGAACCCTGCATATGCTGCCATGCTGAAGAAAATGCCATAGTTCAGGCTGCAGTTCATGGCATTAGCACAGACGGTGCAACATTATACACCAGTTTCACACCTTGTGTTAATTGCGCAAAAATGATAATAAACGCGCAAATCAAAGAAGTAGTAGGCAAAACAATATATCCTGACGACGCAGGCACAAAACTATTAAAAGATGCAGGAATAAAATTCAGACTATTCAAAAGCAAACACAAATTCTCATGAAAACAGAAGAATACCAAATACTGCTGAAAGACGCGCTAGCAAGAAACGAAACAATAGTTTTCTCCTGCAAATGCAGAATAAGATACTCGGGAAGAGCTGAAAGCCTTCTTGACTGGGGAGACCGGGTAGTAATGATAAAAAATGACAACACGCTACTCGTACACCAACCAACAGGAAACACACCAATAAACTACATGAAACCAGGAAGCAGTTATACGTTAAAATGCGAGCAAGACCAATTGATACTGAAAAGCCAGAACATAATACAAAAAGAAACCATGGAAATCACAATCAACAAAATGCACTTCTTCAACAGCCACAAACTAGAAGATGGACAAGTAATCAGGGTATCAGGCACAGAAGAAGACATGAGCAACATGATATATGCCAACCCGGAAATGATAGAAGAAGGATTCAAACCAGTAAGCCAAGAAGAACAAACAAAATACGGATTCATCGACGTTCTCGGAGTAGACAAGAACGGACTATTAACAGTGGTAGAATGCAAAAGATACAGAGCAGAATTATCAGCCGTAACACAATTGCGAAGGTATGTTGAAAAAATAATGGTAAGCAAAGGAATAACAAAAGTCAGAGGAATACTAGCAGCACCAAAAATAACAAACAATGCAGAAAAAATGCTAAAAGACTGGGGCTTTGACTTTGTAAGCATCAAACCACCAAAATACCTGGAAGAATACGACAAAAAACAAGCGAAACTAGAAGGATATGGATAGAATAGACTTGCTGTACCGGGCAGGAGAATCTGCAATAAGAATCTACATCAAAACAACGTACAAACTACAATTGCAAGGACAACTGCCAAAAGGACCATACGTATTGCTGCCAAAACACCAGCAAATGCTAGACATCCCGCTAGAAGGAATGATAGCATATGAAACGACCAGACAACTAGGAAACTTTGTCATGAGACGACTGCCATTCAACTTCTTCCTTGAACTGCTCGGAGGCATAACAATAGCAAGACCAAAAGACCTCAAAAAAAGAAAAATAACAAGACAAGAAGGACAATACATAAACGAAATAGCAGCACAAAAAGCAATAAACAGGCTCAGAAAAAAAGAATTGGTAGTAATACATCCTGAAGGAACAAGAAAATGGCAGGAAATGAACCCAATACACATCCATCCAAACTCAATACTAGAACAAATAATAGACGCACAAAAATATATCGGACAAATACCCTTCGTACCCGTTGGAATAAAATATACTGGCAGCACAATAACAGTAAAAATAGGACAACCATATTATACAAACAACAGAGAAGAACTCGCAAAACATCTCAGACAAGAACTGCCAAAACTAAGCAATCTCAAATATAATACGGGTAAACAGACTGCGTTGAACAAACACCAACACCAGACTGGTTAGTCTTAGTATAATCACAAACAAAACCAAGCTCACAACCATACTGCTTGCTGTCAACCAAACCACACAACTGACCCAGCTTCCCACGAGGAATACCAGAAGGATAATTCAAATAATCAGAACGAACTTCAGGAGTCCCCCGAGTATACATTGATTCTGTTGACAAAGGACCATAATAAGGATAAGCATACTGAGGATAGTTGTACGGGTAATACATTCCTGACTGAGGATAATAAGGCAAAGGATAATACATGTAAAAAGGCTGACCATAATAATAAACCGCACCATAACTTGTAGTGCCCCAACGCTGATAACCATTAACAAAAACAACTGCCAAAAGAAAAACAAGCACAACAGCAATAATAGTCTTTTTCACCATCTTTTCCAGAGCAAAGAATATCCTCATGATTTAAAAAAGTTATGCCTCAATAACGCACATCCCCAATTTTCCCACAGGAAAAGCAGACTGACCATTAACCACAACCTTCCTGTTCAAATCAACAACAAGATAACCAGAATCAAGAAAACGACTCTTCAGCAAAGGAAGAACACCATCAACACCCTTTTCAAGCAATTTCATAGCAGAACGATAATGAGTATTAACAATGTAAACACAATCATCCTTCACAATGAACAAATGAACATAAGACATAACAACAGTAAAGACAAACCCCTTAAAATGAGTATCGACCCAAAAACTGGAAAGTTTAGCAGACAAGCAGCAATTTTTTCCGAGATTTCAGCCCAGATATGAAAAAAACCTGTTTTTTAGACAATTTCTTAATAAATTTCAAAACAGCAACATTTGCCTTATCATCCTGAGCAGGAGCGCGAACAGCAACCCTCAATACATCGCCATCCCAGCCAAGAATCTCATCATTCATGGAATCAGGCTTTACAAAAACTTTCAACCTTCCAGGTTTTAATATTAGGCTTTGCATATAATATCAGGGGGCATTCTACCGCCATGCCCCCTTGAACCCCTGGCGGTCACTTATATTCCCGCCACGTATGCCTACACTTAGTACACTTAAGGAACCTTGTAGGAGGCTCATCAGAAGAACGCGTCTGCACCTCCCAATACTCTGCACTCCTATTGCCACACTTCTTGCACTCTGCCTCAACAATAGGATTGATAACCTCCTCTTTCTCAACAATAGAAACTTCCTTAGACTCCTGCTTGTTTTTTTCAGTAATAATAACACTCTCAGCAGCCTGCCTGTAACCACAACCACAAACAAACTGTTTTTTGCCATCCACCAGCTTAGGCATCATAATACTTTGGCACTTAGGACAAAACATCATATCAAAACACCAACTGCCACAACCACACAGCAATAATCTTCACATAACCAAGGAATGGAACACGCCAAACAGCCTTACCAATAACCTTATCCTCAGGAATACCACGCTCGAAAGAACCCATATCACAATTATGATCGCCCTTAGTCCAGAAAACCCGCTGACCATCCAACTCTGAAATCTTAATGACACGATGAATAATAGGATCAGGACGCTGGGCGATAACATAAACAATAACATCCCCAATCTGCGCATTTTTAGGAGAATAAAGAATCATAATATCTCCCTTATTGAAACCATTCACGAAATCAAAATTCCTAAAAACATCACTCGTGATATTTGCTTTCTCATAATACTGCCCCTGAACAATCTTCTCAGAACAGGCAGAATTGCAGCACATAGCCTCATCCCAGAAATAATCAAAATTACCCTCGTGCTCCATACTGCCGGAAACAACCGCGACAATCGGAGCAGGAGTTCCAAGAACAAAACCAAGACCAGGATACAAAAGAAATTTTATAATGACAAAAGCAATAGCAACATTAGCAAGCCAACTCCAGATACTCTCCTCTTCCCAAAGAAAATACCAGACTTTCTTAAACACGTCCTTCAAAGACATTAGAACAACTTTTCCACAAAGACTTAAAAAGGTTTTGATTTACCATATATGTATGAAACAGCAACGAACGTCAGATTACTTTGAAGGAATACTGCAAATAAGAAACGGAAGCAAAGAACTGCTTGACTGGATACAAACAAGAATAAAAGAAGAAGGAAAAGCAAAAGTCGCAAAAGCAAAGAAAGTGACAAACGGGGTGGACTTGTACATAACAGACCAGCACTACCTGCAAAATCTAGGCAGGAAAATAAAAGAGCACCAAAATGGCATCCTGAAAGTAAGCAGAAGACTGCATACGCAAGACAAAATGACCAGCAAAATAATATACAGAGTCACAGTGCTCTTCAAAACACTGCCCTTCAAAAAAGGAGACATAATAACATTCCACGGAGAACAAGTTCAAATACTGCAAATAAACACAAAAGCACAAATAAGAAACCTGAAAAGCGGCGCAAAAAGATTTGTAGATTTGGAATTACTTGCCAGATAAACGCTGTTTCTGATACTCCTCAACCAATTGAGCAAGAACAACACGCTCAGACCTAACCTTATCCAACCAAGCCCTGTCAACAAAAGCAACACGATTAACAATCTCGCTTTTCAAAGCAGGAACGCAGGCAAAAGGCAAATGCTCCTTAGCAGATTTAGAAGGCATCTTACTACAAATAACCACCTGAACATTCTTCTCATGCAAAAACTTCACAGCCTTCTCGCTCATCTGATTGCAATCATCAACAAAAATAACCGAATCAAGAAAATCACGATTATTCCAAACCTCATCCCAACCAAGCCTTTCCAAGCGAAGAACAGAAACAACATTCTTCCTCAACAAAACATTCTCAAGCAAAGCAATTTGAGACCTGAGCTTTTCATTAAGCCTGACAGCATTATCAAAACGCTGAGACAACGACATAATCTGAGACTGCTTAATACCAGCAATCTGGGCGTGAGTCTTAGGCTTAACAAGAGTGGAAGCATGAGCTCTCAAATTATTCAGCTCCTTATCAACAAAAAACAATTTTTTCTCCAACAACTTATTCTTCTCCAGCAAAACAAGATTGTCCCTTCGAGCCCTTGAAAGAACAGAATAAATGCGGGCAATATCCTCATCGCGCTTCTCCTCAACAAATTCTTCAGCCTTCACCTCTTTTTTAGGAGTCAATATCGACAATGCACCGCGAATGCTGATTTCCTCTTTCAAAACAATCTCGACAACATCCTCAAAAGCACCCAGACGATTCTCCTTTTCCAAAAAAGAACGAATCTTGCTCAACAAAGGCCTAATTTTCCTGAAAGCAAGCAAAGCGCTCGCCAAAGCATCCATCTCATGAGAATTATTGAAAGAAAAACCTGAAGTCATCTCGCGCTTATCATCAACCCGAACATCCTCAGAAGGACCAAAAATCCTAGCACCAAGCTTCACAGAAGCACTCTCAACAAAAGAAGGAATCTTCAACTTATCAGTCCCAACAACAATAACCCTCCCAAGCTTCAATAATCTGGAAATCAAAGAATCAAGATCAAGACCCTTCTCAGAACCAGACGCAACAAGCCCGCCATTCAAATTAAGAACAGCCCAACCAACAGAAGTACCAGGATCAATACCAGCAATCAGCTTCATTTAACAATAATATTCCCCCTGCCTTTCTTAATCCTCCTAATAAAACCATGAGCCTCAAGCTCATCAATCATCAAAGAAATCTTTGCCTCAGAAAAAGGAAAATTCTTCCTGATATCTTTTTGAGTGGTACGCCCACCTTCCTTGTCAATAAACTCCAAAATCCTCTGCAAATCCTCAGGAACAGCAATCCCCCTAATCTCTTTCACAACCTTCTCAACAGGCTTTCGCGAGACCTTATAAACAATAAAACCAAGAATTGCAAAAACAACAAGCCACAAAAACCAATGAGAAACAGGCCTGTCCTGAACAGCATCCTCAACAAAAGGAACTTCAGGCACGTCTGACAACAACGCTTCATCAACAGAAGGAAGCAAAATCAAATCAATAACATAATCGCCATCTGCAGAAACAGAAACATTCTCAACAACATCAGCATCCTTATGCGTAGCCTTCAAAAGATAATTACCTACAGGAACTGAAAAAGAATAAGTCCCATCAGAGGCAACCATCATCTGCCTTGGAGAAGTATCAATATCAACCAGGGCATTAGGCAGCCTGTTCAGCCCAAAATCGTACACACTACCATGAATAGAAGCTCCCAAAACAGAAGGAAGCAAGACCAGCAAAACCCACAACCACTTCATAAATGACACTAAAATATTACACGTATATAAAGATTACGTGCTGATTAAAGAAAAATAAGGTCAAATAATCCCCCTTAAAGCAAAAAGAGAGTGAATAAAGTTTTGTAAAGTGTTAAAGGGGTAATAAACAAAGCAAAAACTGTCTGGCTGAAAGCATGTTTATAAACAAGTTCTACAATAATAACAACATGAAATTCAAGTTAAACTTGGAGGTAAATAAAATGAAACAAATGATAGCAATACTCGCTATCCTGCTGGTGGCACTACCTGTAGCATACGCTGCGGGAGAAGGCGCTGGACAAGGAGCGGGAGCGGAACAAAGAGAACAAATACGTGAACAAGTAAGAGAAAATGTGCAGGAAGCTGTTCAAGTGAG